>NZ_KV821108.1:0-227 GCF_001815595.1 Staphylococcus sp. HMSC070D05
GGAATCTCTTCTTTTTCTATGATTGGATCGCCATCAACTGGACCGTATTTTGTTACGTCATCCACTGGAGGTGTTACAACTTCTCCTGTATCTGGATTTTTGATACCTGGTTTACCTGGAACTTCTTCTTCGCTACCTTTCGGTGCGTTTGGATCAAATTCATCTTTATGACCTTGTGGTACTTTCTCACCGCCATAATGTACGATTTCATCCACTGGATCTTTTGT
>NZ_KV821109.1:0-221 GCF_001815595.1 Staphylococcus sp. HMSC070D05
GGCGATCCAATCATAGAAAAAGAAGAGATTCCATTTGATAAAAAACGTGAATTTGATCCAAAATTAGAACCTGGTACAGAAGAAGTCGTACAAAAAGGTGAAAATGGAGAGAAAACAATCACAACACCAACTACGAAAAATCCATTAACAGGAGAAAGAGTTGGTAAAGGTGAGCCAACAGAAAAGACTACAAAAGATCCAGTGGATGAAATCGTACATTA
>NZ_KV821110.1:0-40074 GCF_001815595.1 Staphylococcus sp. HMSC070D05
TCTGAACTAATTCGTTCTGCTTCTGCTTTTTTTGCTCTATAATTATCTGATGTTACTTGTGTCATTCCTGGCGTTGGATCTTGTTCTGCCGTTGCTTCATCAAGTTGACGTTTTGCTTCAACTAAAGCACTATTATCTGCTTTATTTTGTAGTAATGAAATTGCATGTTGAATTTTCAATGAGACATCATTAATATTATTTGTCGCATTTGCAACATCAGTATTCGTTGCTCTATCATTTGATAACACTTCATTAGCTCTTCTTCGAACTGCTTCAATTTCATCATGCAAATGCTGCATTTCATTATTATATGCACTCACACTTGATGGTGTTTTACCATTAGTGTCTCCTTGTGCGTCAAGTTTAGGTAAAGCATTTCTAATACTCGATTTATCTGCATGGGTTCTAATTGGTACATTTACAATTTCTATACTTCCATCTCTATAAGTAATACGTGTTGGTACTGTTTGTGTTGTATCACTCTGTAAATTTGTAGGTAAAATTACTCCTTCGTTTACATTAGCATGATCTTTATTATCTACATTAATTGCACTATTAAGTTCCTCATTACTAACTCTTTCCCCAGGTTCTTTGACTATCTCATGAATTACAACATCATGATGATCAGGTCCCACAACTCCAACAGTATTATGGCTAAAATTATCATCATTTCCAGCAATAGATTCTGTATTAATCAGTACATGTGGTTTTAAAGAATTAGCTTTAAATGTCACTTTACCTGTTATAGAATCAAATATCACATAATCTGGCTGATTATTAATCGACCATCGATTTTGATTATTTTTAGTTACAATTAATTCTCTAGATTGTTCTGCACTATTACCCATTTTTTCGACATAGCTAATTTTAACTTTATCTGTAGGATTTTTTGTTGTTGATGTATTAGCATTGTTTGGAATAACTTCGAACTCACCATTTTGTTTAAATGCAAATGTTGTGTTAGATGGTGTTGCTGGCTTAACTTTATAAGTTGCACTTGTAGCAGCTTCACTTGTCAATTCTCCATTCCCTGTCGTTGATTCGGTGTTAATCAATGTATCATTTGGAACTGACATTTTGTCATAAATAATTTCACTGCCATCTGGAGAAACTGATAAACCAGGCGTGTTTATAGAATCACTCGCTTTTGTCCATTTGCCTGTGTTATTTTTGACAAATGTGCCAATAACTTGACTTCCTTTTTTAACAGTAATTCTATCTGGATTTACAATTATATTTCCAACATTAGCTCCTAAATTTTTACCTACTCCTGGTGAAATGACTACATCGCCAACATCATTTTGTGTAACAGTTGCTGGATTTGGAGCTGCATTAGTCACTTTAAATATTGCTGTATCAGAAGTAAAGAATACATGGTTTTGGTTATCTAACACTTCAAATCTCGCTTCTTTTTTAAAGGCTTGAGTTGGATGTACTAAAATTGACCATTGTTCGTTATGAGAAGCTGTTGTATTTTGATTCCAAACAAGATGGAAACCATCTGTAGGTAAACCATTCGCATTTTCTAATGCTACATAATTATTAATATTTCCATTTCCTTCAAAACTTGTTCCTACGATCGTACTATACTCTGATTTTTTAAATTTATATTTATATTCATACACTTTTACTGGCACTTGATATACGTTATTAATACCGTTATACCTTACTTCAGCAGTTAAGTTTTGAACCCCAGCAATATTATTATTTGGAGCATTATTATTTTTCCAAGTCACTGTAGCCCCATTCATATAATTATCTTCAAATGTCACATAATTTGCTGCGTCATCGCCATAAGTTAACGCGTGACCGGCCACATCACGTTGTGTTGCTTTAGCAGTGGCTGGTGCATAAATGGTTACTGGAATAGAAACTGTTCTCGTTTCTCCATTATTCAATGTGACAATGGCACGTTTAGTCGTAGTACCAATTATATTTTTCCATTGATTAGCATTCTGTTCCCATTCTACTCGTATGATATCTGAATTAGATTTAATGTAAGGTCTAGGATTATTTAAATCAATGTTATCCCCTTTAACAAATTTTAATCCGCCGTCTACCGCTTCAAGCTGTTTTGTTACAGGCGAAGATGCACTTAAATCTGATTCTATTGATTCTGAACGTGTTGAATTCACAACAGAACCACTATTATTTTGTTCAGTAATGGTTAAATGATCAACCGTGATAATTGATTTAGCTTTAATATTACCAAGTGGTAATACTCCTGGAATTGTAATAGATACTGAACCATCACGATTTCTAGTCATAGTTGTATTACTAATTTCTCTACCATTTTCAGTATATAGTTTAACCTGTGCATTATTTGGAACATTATTTACTTTAATAGATTGTCCAGATAAATCAGCTTTATATTTTGTACTTAAAGTGTCGATTGAAGGCGTAGTTGGTTTCACTTTAAACAATACATTAACTGGGTCTACTTGACCGTTAGGATATATCACGTTAATTGTTTCTGTAAAAATACCTGGACTATTTGATAAAGGTTGTCCAGAACCAGGTGCCCAATCGAAGTTCGTACCCGATGGTAAATAATTTGCAATACCTTCTACAAACGCTCCTACATTAGATGACAAACCTTCATTTGAAGATAAGAAATTACCACTTATTGTTGTTTGATATACTCTTTTTGGTTTCGCTTTAACTACTCTATAGTGTGCTTCTTTTTCAATGGGTGTTGTTTCACCATCAAATAAGATGTTCGCTCTTAAAATTTGTGGGACACCTACTGTTGTAGAGTTAATATCTGGTCCATTACCAATCCAAGTCACAGTAGCATCTGTCAATGGTTGATCATTATTTATAACAAAGAAGTCATTATTATTTGTTCCTTTACCACTTGGGAATGACTGACCTTGTACTGTAAATAATTCTATTCCTCTGACATTAGGAATGACATGTTTTACTGGTACAGTAATGGATGTTCTTGAATTATCTGCATAAGTGATAGTCACTTCAACATTTGCATTATTACCTGAACGATGAATATTACTAATTTCTCTACTTCTTATTTCATTACTGCCATCTGTAACGTAATTTCTATTTGTAATTGATTTTGAAATATCTAAACTGTTAAAAATAGCTTGTCTATCTGCCTCAGATAAATTTGCATTGTTACTAATATTTGCTATACGTATTGGATGTGACTCATCAGCAATTGTCATGACACTATATTTATCTTTTAATGGTTTGATTAATACATTAAATACAGCCGTTGTTTCGTTATCACTACCATCTGTTACTTTAACCTTTACTTGTTTAGACGTTGGAGTAGATACATTAGGGGCAACACCACTTAATGTTGAATGGTTTAATACATTCATAGGTATTTGACTGTCATTAGGTACAGTAACATTTTTAATACCAAAGTTATCAGTTAATGTAAGTGTATTTCTGAAAGTTTCTCCTGAAAATACAACATGATCATTATAATCATCTAATACAATATTTGGCGTTACTTTATCAGTTGGTACAAATACGATATTAATCACATTGTCTGTTGATGACATTGATTGTCCAAGGCGTTCAATATAGCTTTTTGTACCATAAGGCGTTAAATACAATTGTTGTTTATCTATCGCACCCATAATTCCATTATCAGTACCATTTTGTTTAAGTATTTTATCTAAATGAAAACCAGCAGCACCATTCATGGCTGGAATATCACCACTGATCACTGTCGAATTGCTACTTGTATGTCTGTAGTCACTGCGTGCAACGGCAGAGTTGCTATATCCAGTATTGCTGTCAACGATGTCTAATACTTGAATAGGTTGACCATCATATGTAAATGGATGTTCTCCATCCGAATATATACTATCCCCTTTAGAATATCCTACAGGTTTAAATCCACGAGCTGAGCCTGATTCTGCTAACATTTTTTCTTGACCTTCTATATGGTTTCTTAACCCTGCATGTTTAGGCGTTGCTCTTAAAAGTGATAATACGTCATTGCCTGTTATTCTTCTTCCAGTCGTTGCATCATATCGATAAATTACTGTTTTACCATCTGGAGACCACTCAAATCCACCATCTGTGTCTCGTCCATTAAGTTTTTGACTTGTCCAAGTCACAGTATAATCATTACGTAAATTTATCCATTTTAAGAAATCCATATGATCAAATGTTGAAATGAATTGTTTTGTTAATTCACCTTTAGTAATCGTTACTCTTACACGACTTGGATGATTACTTAAAGGTTCATCGTTTTCAATTCTGATATCACTATCATTTAGATTTAATTGCGGATTAGCAGCTTTAAAGGCATTTCTAACTTGTGTAATTTCATCATTACTTAAATTTTTAGTTGTTGAACGATAAACACGTTGATTTTCTGCTAATGTATTGACATCAACTACGTTAACTTTAATTGTTAAATGTTCTGAACTATGGTTGTATGCATTTAATGCATCGACGTTATAAGTATAAACACCAGCATTTAGACGACTCATTGCTTGAGCTGATGGTATTGAACTACCATTAATAGTTGTAAACGCATTATTAGGAATATCTTGTCCATTACTTAATGAGAAATATTTCCTTAAATCAGGTCCAATTGTATACTCTTGACCTTTAGCAATCGTGATAAATGCTTCTTTTGTATTTGAACTACCTGGTTCAGTATATATTGATTTACGTTGAGGTCTATATGTAATCACTTGAGCCGGATCAATTATACGAGTCGAACCATCTTTAAATGTCAAGACTACTCTACCATCATTATCAACCATGTACGGATTAAATGTACTTAAAAATGATGTCAAACTACTATTTTTAGCTTTAAGCGAGTTAATGATATCATTTCTTTCACTTTGCGAAATACTATTAGGATTAACCACTGTTTTCAATTCTTGCTGACTAAATAACTGAACTGGTTTATCATCTGATAACTTTCCAATATGAAGATGATATGGGCTTACATTGGTAGTATTGCCTGCTCTATCATGAGCAACGGGTTGAACAAGTATATCTCTATTCCACGTCACATCATTCGAAATTGTTCCTGTAATCACTAAAGTACCTGCGTCTCCAGAAGCATCTCTATTGAATACTGCTTGTAAACCACTATTTCCAGTGATAGATGCATCTTCCACGCCTGAACCATATGCATTATCAGAAACAGGAATTGAAATATTAACGTTATCTCCACGATAGTATTTATCTTGAAGACCTCTTACGTTACTAAATGTTGGCGGTGTAGTATCTAATCCTACATTAATCGAATTACTAAAGTTGGATTGTACTGAATCTTCATAGTATGTAATTGCTCTAATAACCCCATTATTAGGTAAAGGATTAGTATAATCACTTTCTTCAAATGTCACCGTACCATCTAAGTTTGCCATCTTTTCCGCGAGTACTGTATAGCCTGAAGGTGCTGTGCCAGGACCTGCGCCGTCTATACCACCTGAAACTAAACGTACTTTTGCTCTCTCATCTTGTGGCACATGTGTCACTGTAATAGTTGGTTTCTTACCTCCTTTTTGTCCTAATTGCGCTGCAAGTGTTGAAATAACTGGTGGATTGGGTTTGGCAATGACTTCAAAGATTTTAGTTTCATTACCGATTCTCGCTGTCATCACATGGCGTCCTGGCGGTAATTGACCAACTAATACTTTATTTTTCTCAAGTTCTGTATTGGGTCTATCTACTGCATCTTCAATTTGTAGAGATGGTGGATATCCAGAGATTTCCCATACATTTGCAGACTCGTTACTTTTAAATTGAATTCGAATATTTTGATGATAATCTTTATTATTACCATTAGTCACTGTATTAAGCATTTGACCTTCTTGTTGTAAAAAGACAGCATGATGTGCAGCTTGTGATTCAGGTGAATTTTCTTTATTATCGGTTGCATTATCTGAATAGAATCCAATGGATTGTTCTAACTTTGGTTTGACAAATAAATTTACTTTTTTGATTGTTTCACCATTATGATATGCATCACTTACATTAAACCCAACAAAAATTTCAATTGGTCTTCCCGTTCTCGCAGCCTCTTTTAATTTTTCTTCAGAAAACATTTCATGAATTTCATAAGAGTTAAGCGGATTTACACCAAAATTACCTCTATAACGATCAGTAGGTACTCTAGGAAATAAACCCATTACATGATCACTAGGGTTACTTAGATAACTTGAAACATCTTCAGCATATTCGTGTGTAGCGAAATCGCCATCTAAGTAATGTTTTTTCATTATTCTGCGCTCTGGCACATCATAAGCTGATTCAACATGGTCAATATGCAGTACGCGATCGATAACATCTACAATTTTAGTTTTACGATCATTATACTGTTCTAGTGGCTCTAAATATAATTGGTTATAATTATTGATTTCATTAAATTCAATCCCTCTACCACCTGCTGCATAATATAATCTATCTTGTGAGCTACCAGACGTTTTAAATTGAATGGTATAACTATCTGTTCCTCTAGCTTGAAATGCATAGATATGATCAATACCTTGATTATGATCTACTTGCCCAGTTAAATAACGATAAATATCGTCTCCAGCTACTTTAATTTTATTTGGAACACCTTCTCTTTCAAAGAATGTAAATGGTTGATTTTCATTACCACGTGCAAAATCCCCTAAATTATAAATATGATTAACTGAATCGTTATAGAACTCACTTCTATTCAAAGGATTTCCTTGTCTGAAATTATATGCACTAGAAGTAATACCACCAGCAGAATCCCACATTCTTGATAATGCTTGATCTCTACCGTCTCCAGTACCAGATGATGATGTTTCATGACCATTTACATCTGTGGCAGTAAAACGTACTGGCCCCGTTGGCGTTTGACCTTTAGGTAAACCAAACCAAAATACCATGCCATTACGTTTAATATGATACTTATTGAAACTAATCGTCCATAAATATCCATCATTTTGTCTAATTGATGAAATTTCTGCAATACCTCCAACACTAGATGGACTCATATTTCGATAATGAGAACGTGTAGCGTAATATGGTGCACTTTTATTCGTTGCATGTAAAAACGTTCCTGACCAATAACCGGAACCATCATTTTCATTTTCTACATACCATTCTTTTTTAGCATTATTATACAAATCTGAATTCTTTTTTACTTTTGAGCCAGGTTTTGGTCTAGAGTTATGAACTACTGGCGGTGTATAAGTATTAGCAGTATTGCTAGGGGGTCTCGTCCCACCTTGTCCACGTACAGGACGTCTACTTGATCTTACGGAACGTGCTTCTCTATTTGCTCTTGTACTAATAGTTCTTACTTGTCGTTGTGGCAGTGATTCAATTAATGCATTAGCTTGCTCTAGTTCCTTATACAATTCATTAATTAATGTTTGATTTGAATTATTATTTTCACTAAAGAAATTATTCACTTTATTGAACGTCGCTTTAATTTGAGCAACTTTTGTAGTGTCAGCTTGTTCTCTATCAATTTTTCGATATTCCTCGTAAGAATGGTCATACGCTGCTTGAAGTTTATCACCATCAATTGTTGTTGAAGTCGAAGATACTAGGGTATCATCTGATGCTTCTCTATCTTCGTAACGAGTACGGTTGTCACGAGGACTATGCCCTTCATTCACTTCAACTAGACTATTATCATCTAATTTATTTTTTTGAGGTTGAACTTCATTGTTTTCTTTTAAATCTGTTGTTGTGTGAGATGTATCTTTGTTTTCATTTTGAGATGAAAATGATGTTAAACCATTTGTTAATGTATCTGCCGTCTGAACTTTATTTAAAGTTTCATTGTTTGCTTTTTGACTCTCAGATGCAGGTGAAGCTTTAGGTTCTGTGTTAGATTGAACTTGCTTATTACTTGTCTCATTTGAAGTTTGTTCTTGGCCTCTAGCTTTTGCTTGAATCACTTGCCCATCTTTTTGTAATTGTTCACTGGCGTGTGCTTGAGGTGAACCTAAGAAAATTAATGTCGCAATAACAGTTGAAAAAGCACCGACTGTATATTTGCGGATACTAAACTTCTGTAATTTTTCTCGATAATTCACAGTGATTATTCACTCCTATTCTTGATGTTTATTCTTAGCTGTATAGGTGCAAATGATGAAACATTTTTATTTAAAAACTATATTACGACTCAATGTTTCACATTCATTTACTATATTGTACTGAACAATAGGTGTATTTGTTCATTTATATATTATCATCATTCATTTTATATGTGTATATTATTTTATGAATATTTTATTAAATAATTTATTTAACTTATATACTAGACGCACTTCAAATAATTATTTCAGAATTTATTTAGCTTATTAGAAATTAAAAATTTACTTATCTTTTTTAATCTAGAAGCCATCACCTAGAGATTTTTATTTGGAATATTTACGTAAAGGGTAATCTAGACATAAAATAACGAACTTAAAAGAAATTTAATTTAATCTCATCTCTTTTTTTAATATTTTTTAAACATTCCACCAGATTTTGGTTCGGTAGATTGAAATCCAAACTTCTTATATAATTGATCAGCTGGATAATCTGCAATCAGACTGACATATGTCCCTTTTTCTGCATGATTTTCAATAAATGCCATCACTTGTTTTAAGATTTCTTTCCCAAAACCTTGTCCTTGATAATATGGATGGACAGCAATATCTATAATCTGAAATGCAGTTCCTCCATCCCCAATCACTCTACCCATCCCAATCAATGTTGATTCTTCATAAATAGTAATATTAAAGCATGCATGAGGTAGTCCTTTTTGTGCTGCTGCTTCTGATTTAGGACTCATACCTGCTTTTGCTCTTAATTCACAATAATCTTTAACATTTGGTGGATAATTTGAATAATGAATCATTAAGACGTCCTCCTCTTTTAGTCTCTTTATTCTTAATTATAAAAAAAGACACAATAGGTTTGAATCTATTGTGTCTCAAATTATTATTTTAATCTCTCGATTCTTTTAAAATGGCTTGTCTTAATAAAAAGAAAAGTAATAATAATCCAGCAAGCATTCCTGTATGACCGATACCTGCAAATCCAGCAAATGCTTCTGGTGAAAAACTTTTTCCAGTGACTTGGTAAGTGCCTTTTGTTAGCATCATTCCTACAGTAATAATGACACCAATATTGTATACAATGAAGAACCAATTAAATAAATAATAACTACTTAACTTAAATACTTTTTCAAGCGGAAGTAAAATTAAAAACATAAACATACCTAATATTAACGTATGTGTGTGAACAAGCGCTAGTTGCGTATCGCCCGTAAAATCATGTGCTTTCGTTAACTCTCTGTAGTAAAATCCACTTACAAGTCCAATAATCATATAGAATAAAAAAGCGTATAATAATCTGCGCATAAAAATCCTCCCTTACTTCAATTATTATAATCGATTATTTTCATCTTTAAAGTGACAAAATTTTGTAATCAAGTCAGGTTATAAAAAATGACCACTAGCAAGCACTAGAAGTCACTTTATTATATGTCTTATTTATTTCTTGCATGTTTAAATAATGCAACTAAAGATAAAATAATGGCAACAAGTGAAATAATCCATAATGCGATAGAACCACCTGAAGATGATTGACTTTTTTCATCTTTTTTAGTGTTGTCTCCTTTAACAGTTACAGCATTTGCATTTTTTTCCACTTCCAATGTTGGTGCAGGATGTTCACTATTCGCTTTGCCTGACCATTTTACTTTATCTTTATTATCGTATGTCTGCACAGCTTTAAATGAATATGTACCTTCCTCTTTAGGACTTGCTACAAGAAGTGGAAATTCGATAAATTCATTAGGGCCAATGCCTTTACCTTTCGCTTTCCATGTGATTTTTGTAATATTACCTTTTTTATCTTTATCTAAACTATATTTATATCCTTCAACGGGTTGAATATTTGACACTTGTACTTCTTTTGGAATATCTAATTCGACTTTTTCAGTATGATCTTTCTGTTCAACAGGCACTCGAACATCCACTTTTTCATAAGATCCAGGTTCAACTACTTTTGGATTTATCGTCACATGTGCATCAGCATATTTAAATAAGCCTAATGAAAAGAAGAACACTAAACCTGAAGCAACTAATTTTTTAAACATATTTTACAATCTCCTTTTATGGAATATTAATTTGACTCATAATAACACCAACAAGTATTAAAATAATACCAATAGATACTTCGATAATTAAAGAGACTTTATTAATTCTATAACGTTTGTTTAAGGCGCGCGTTGTTTGCATAAAGCCTAAAGCCATCATAATTAATGTTCCTACGATTTTAATTATTAATAATATTGTCCATGTTTGCATATTAGACCATATTGATAAAATTTTAGTTTCATCTATCGACATTAATATACCAGTAATTATGATAACTGCAACAGCAGCTCCATTCACTTTAAATAAGATTTCGCGTAATAAATCAACTGCATCTCGTTTTTTAGTGAATACTGAAGAAAACAAATAAATTAATGCGCCTAGCCATGAACTGATACCAGCTAAGTGTAATGTTCTAAGTATAATTGACCAAACAGGAACACTTTGAGACCAAGCATGTCCTGACATACTTAAAGCTAAAATCATAATAATCGAAATAGCCCAATACCATGTTCGTTCCATATTTCTTAATACAAACAATCCACTTAGAATAATTAAAGCAATTGCGCTCAGTATATATGGAAATTGAATTAAGACACTTGGATTAAATGTTAAAACTGAATCCAAAATATCAGATGATAGAGTCATCAGATAGAGTACAAGTGACATAATATATGCCATCATCATGATTAATGATACAGCGATATGTCTAGGGAAAATATCAAATGTTGATAAATTATTTCTACGTGCAATACCGTTTAACCAATACAAACCAACTAAAATAATTGTTGCGCCTTCAGCGATATATCTAAACACACCAAACCAAAATGCAGGCGTTTCATATGCAACAGGAGTAGTATCTACACCATTTGCTGTTTTTTTACCAACTGAAAATTCAAATTGATCACTAATTTCATGACCATCAGCAGATACAGTGTGCCATTTAATTTGTTGTGTACCTTCTTTTAATTGATCGCCTGAGAAAGATAAAGTATCTGAATGTCCTGATGTACTTGGTTTAATATCAGCAATTTTCTTTCCTTTATCATTATATATCGTTATCCCTGAATATTCGGCGTTTACGGGTTCATTAAATGTTAATTTGATTGTATCTGGTTGTTTTGATACGATACCGTTTTGTGCTGGGATTGTTTTTTCTAAAGTAGCGTGAGCAGAAGCTATTTTTGTCATACTCGGCACGAATAAAAATAGGAACATCATCAATAACGCTATAGCTACCTTAGAACTTCGCTTTAAAATGACCATTGACGTCCTCCTATAAAAAATACTCATTTAACAATAATAAAGTAATATAACTTATTTAACAATAATTATTATCATATGTCATCGTTTATATAAATTTAAAGCGAGCTAAATAAGAAGCCTCATCTCTTATAGCTCGCTTTAATATCAAATTATTTTATTCTTCTACTAACGCTTGTGTGTCCAAGGTTAACTCATTCCTTAAAACATATGCAATAAACATTGCTAATAGTGAACAAATTGTTTTAGCGATTAATAATGACCATACAGCCCCTATTAAACCAAACAACGCATTTAATACAAATAGTATCAGAATAGTATTTCATTTTATTTGCTAACACACTAATCCAATATTAATAATTATATTCCATTTTTGCATATCTCATTTAGTTAGATATCTAAATAATATAATACACCTTTTTTCAAATAAACAACTGCGTTTTATTCATTGCATTTTTTGAAAAATCTTTATTAAAAATAGCTGCTCCGTAATAATTATTATCATTAAGCCCTTTTTTAATATCTGATTCTTTATCTACTTTAATCCATTTAACAGTATCAGAATCACTATCCATTAATTTATCTTCAATTGTTTTACCAATATTTACTTTATTACCTTGGATATCTATACCTTTGTCATTATTTACCACTGCAATCGGTATTTGTTTTGGTTTTGGGTTGAATGCAGGATAAAATGCTAAAAAGAATATCACTAATACTAAAATAGTTGCAATTGGTTCTAACCATAGTAATTTACTTTTAAAAATATTCATTTCTACTTACTTCCCTGTATTTATTGAACAATGTGTTGAATATTTAATACGTTGTAAATTATAATGAGGTTATCACTTCAATACAATAATCAATAATGATCATATCGTTAATTAATGAACATTATGACTAGCATTGTTAATTAATTATAAAGGATTGATGCAGAATGAAAGAAGATCGTAGAGTTCGTAAGACGAGGTCAGCAATTAAGTCTTCATTTATCGAATTATTAAATGAAAAAAAATTAGAAAAAATTACGATTCAAGATATTGCAGATCGTGCAGATATTAATAGAGGTACATTTTATTTACATTATGAAGATAAATATTTATTATTATCAGATATGGAAGATGAATTTATTTCTCAAATGACATTCTTAAATCATCTTCATAATATTATGGAAAAAGATCCGGAAGATACTGCTAAAAATTTTATTAATATTATTTTAAAAAATATGCTTCAACATATTTCAGATAATATTACTTTTTATCAAACGATTTTACAATTAAATATGAAATCAAAACTTGAAGAAAAAATTTATTCCTTAATCGGAGAAAATATGCAAAAATATATTAGTACAAATCACGAGATTGAAGGTATACCAGAAAAATATTTTCATAGTTATGTTGCTGGCGCAACAATATCTACTATTAAATTTTGGGTAAATGATCCACAACGTCTTTCAGTTGAAGATTTAACCAATCATATTTTTAAAATTATTTATAATGGACCTTTAAGAATCATGATTCAGCATCAATATAAAACTTTAAATATTGACACAGCTAAATAAAGACTTAGAAAGGAACTATCGATTATGTTGACTGCATATAAACACTCAACTACTAACGAGATAGTTGAAACAAATATAAACCAATCTGCATCATGGATAAATGTTGTCGAACCTGATAGAGAGGAAATTGAGCATTTAATTGAACAATACAATCTGCCAGAAGATTTTATTCGCGACCCTCTTGATGCAGATGAAAGTGCACGTATTGAATATGACGAAGATACTGGCTATTCTCTTATTATTGTCGACTTGCCTATTGTAAGTTCTACGAATCGCCATGTTCTCTCATTTGTTACCATTCCTCTAGGTATTGTAATTGGAAATGGTGTGATTTTTACAATTTGTGATGCTGAAAATGAATTTCTTGAAAATTATTCAAGACAAGATAACGTCAATTTAAAATTTCATAGTCGCTTTGCTTTAGATATTTTACTTACGATTTCAAATCACTATAATAGAAATTTACGTCTTTTAAATAAATCAAGAATCCGTATTGAAAGAGATTTGAAAAATAGTATTACAAATAAACAACTTTATCGTTTAATGGAAGTAGAAAAAAGTTTGGTTTACTTTTTAGCAGCTTTAAAAGGGAATGATACAATTATTAAAAAATTATTCCGTTTGCCTGCAATTAAACGTTTTGAAGAAGATGAGGATTTATTAGAAGACTTAGTCATTGAAAATAATCAAGCGATTGAAACAACTGAATTATACACAGGTATTTTAGAAAGTATCACGTCATCGTATTCTTCATTACTTTCAAATGAAATGAACAATATTATGAAGACATTAACGCTTTTTACGGTATTACTTACACTACCTACACTTGTCTTTAGTTTCTTTGGTATGAACGTTCCATTACCTATTGATGATAAGAGTTACGTTTCGTGGCTTGTTATCGTAGGAATCTCTTTGATATTAGTCACTATTGTAAGTATTTTCTTATGGCGTAAGCAAAAACTTTAATAAAAAAGTAACCCTTGCAATGTATCGCAAGGGTTACTTTTTTATTCTGCTGCCGCTTTGTAAGATTTTCTTCGTGATAAAACTAAAGTGACAATCACCGCAATTATAAACGCAATAAACATACCTATGAAATAATGTAGCCAACCAGCATGAGCTGGATTAATTGAAATAAATCCAGGTAATCCTGCAGTACCTAAAGCAATGGCTTTAACTTTGAAAAATGAAATGTAGGCTGAGCCTATAGCTGAACCTGTTATTGCACCAATAAACGGATATCTTAATTTTAAGTTAACTCCAAATAAAGCGGGTTCAGTAATACCTAAAAGTGCTGAGATACCAGCTGCTGAAGCTACACCTTTAAGTTTCTTATTGTTTTTAATAATCAAGAAAGCGGCAAGCGCTGCCCCACCTTGTGCTACATTTGACATTGTAGCAATTGGAAAAATAAATGATCCACCTGTTTTTGCTTGATCTGCAATTAAAGTCGTTTCTACTGCAATAAAACTATGGTGCATACCAGTAATCACAATTGGAGCATAAAATAATCCAAAGATAAACCCACCAATGGCACCTCCAAATTCATATAACCACGTTAAACCATCTGATAACCAATAACCAAGCTGTCTAGTGATAGGTCCTACAAATAAGAAAGTTAAAAATGCTGTACTCAATATTGCAAGTAAAGGCGTTAACAAATTATCCAATACAGTAGGAATGATTTTACGTAATCCTTTTTCAATAGTTGCTAAGATATAGGCTGCCACAAGCATAGGTAACACTTGTCCCTGATATCCAACTTGATTAATATGTAATCCAAATAAATCCCAATGTGGAATAGCCTTACCCGCTTCAACTGCTTTAGGAAAATCATATGCACTCATTAATGAAGGATGCACTAAAATCATTCCTAACGCTGCACCTAAAAATGGATTGCCGCCGAATCGTTTCGCTGCACTAAAGCCAATTAAAATAGGTAATAGTGTGAACGGTGCATTAGCAAAAACATTAATCATATCTGCTAATCCAGCGAATTGACTATGAACATCTATAAATGATTTATGATGATAGAATAAATCTGGCGCTGTAAGTAGATTATTAATACCCATTAATAATCCACCCGCAACGATGGCTGGTATAATTGGAACGAATATATCTGACAGCATCTTAACAAAACGCTGTAAAGGATCCATATGCTTCGATGATTTGTCTTTTACATCAGCAGTTGTTGAGGGCTCTTTTCCCGTTATTTTTTCTAACTCTGCAAATACTTTATTGACTGTTCCTGAGCCGATAATAATTTGATATTGTCCTCCTGTAGAAAAAGTTCCTTTAACTACATCCATTTCAGATAACTTTTTTTCATCTATAATACTTTCATCTTTTAATACAAGTCTTAATCTTGTGGCACAATGGGCCATAGCATCTAAGTTATCTTCTCCACCTATCGCTTCTAATATATCTTCAGCCGATTTCTTATAACTCATTCTACTAACCTCCTATATATGAAACCCACTTTAACATTCATCATATAATTGTAATCGATTTCAAAAAACAAAACAATATATTTTTAATTTTTTATATAATTCATTTTAACTTATATTTTAATTTAATAAAAAGATGGACGTAAAATAAAATTCAATGTCTCACTTCCACAACTCAACCCCATTTTGTGTTGAATATTAGTTTCTTTATAAACATCTTTGTACTAGAGCGCCTCTACTAGAGTTAAAAACTTGATATCATATATTTCGCTTTAATAACTACTTGCTAATACATTAAAAAAATCCTGGGACAATTTATTATCCCAGGATTTTTTTAATACTAATTCTGACATTCTTAACTTTGAATATATTTCGTGATGTTTAATTAAGTAAAAGTATATTTAGATGTTATGATGTCAAACTGTTACACATTAAATAGAAATTTTGGGGAGTTATAATGATTCTAAATATAATAGTTAGCTACTGTTAATACCTTTTATATTTGTATGCATCTTCTATTCTAAGTTGTTTATTCTACGAAATGATGTTCGTTTTTTCTATTTAAATCACCGTAACCGTTAATTTCATTAAACTATTGTATATCTGTCGCTAATGCTCTAAGATGTGGTTTCTTGATATACATTTAAAAGGTGATTTTAAATATATGGGGCTTACATCAAATATATAAGTAAATCTATTCTTGATGCTATATATTCAAATGATGTTGTATCGTGATGTGTGTACAGAATTAGTCATTTTTAATTTCAAGTGAATCATTATTTAATAGCTTATATCTCTTCACTTAAAATCTGTATTTATTATGCATTTAAATTCGTTTCATTGACCTACTAAAAATTTTCAATAGTCTCATGCGACATTCTTAAAAAAATAATAATATTGTGTATCTACAAAAATATTAGCGCTTTCATTTAAAAATAACTGAAATTTTTTTATTTTTAACTATTAATATCTCTTTCATTTTCATATATAATAACTTTTATTATTCAAACAGACCTAAATCCCCGCACACAATACTATACAAGATGAGGAGACTTATTTATGAGCAGTACTCTTTTTTTACATGAAAATATTACTTCTATGCCTAGAAGAAACATCAATCATGTTCTTATATTTTTTTCTTTAACTAATGAATTAGAAATGACAATCAATGGAAAATATCATCAATTATCAAATCATATTGCAATCATTAATCAAGGTGATTTATATCAAATTAATAAAGGAAGAAATCTGATTGAGCTCAAAATACCAATGGCTTACTTTTATCTTGAAGATGCTACTTTTTTTAATTGTCACTTTGATGCACATCTCTTGCAATCAAGTCATTTTGTCAAATCAATCATTTTAAATAATATAGAACATATGTACAATACGTCTCATCACGATGATAAAGTCATTCCAAAAATTATACAAACATTTTATAAAGAAGCAGTTATTAGACATCCTCATATATATATTCCAAAGATTCCTGTTGAACAACATATCTTAACTAATATGCTTACATTCATTCATGATCACATTACTTCCAATATTTCTCTACAAGATATTGCAGCACATGCACTTATTTCTGAGTCATATTGTTCAAATTTATTTGTACGTATATTGAATATTAATTTTAAAGATTATTATACAAGTTTGAAAATTAACCATGCTATTAAGTTACTCATTTGTACGAATGACTCTATTACAAGTATTTCTGAACAATCTGGTTTTAGTAGTCATACCAATTTTACTAATCAATTTAAAAATTATCTTAATTTAAGTCCAAAACAATTTCGTTCTCAACTGAATCATTCGGATTCCATATCTGCGATACGATTGAAGAGTGACATTGAACATAAGCATTTTGAATTAATCTCTCAATTTGAAACAACTGAACAATTATCTACCGAAACGACTATCATTGATCTTGAGCAATTAGAAGCCCTTCAACATACTCAGTCTTCAAAGGCATTTATTCATTTTAAAAATATTAATGGATTATTCCAGTTTGTTTTTAATGATCATTATGATATCGATTTATCTTATTTACCTAAACCAGTCATTTTGATTAATGATATGAGTGATATGAATCAACATTCAATTAACGGAAACTTACTCAATCGCTGCTTCGAAAAATCATTTGAAAAACATATCAGTTTAGCTGTCATTATCAAAAATAAATCTGAGTTCGCTACTTTTTACGCTTTAATTATGACATTTCTAGAAAATAATCAAGATTATAAATGGAATAAAAAAAGTGTACGATTTATGCTAGTATTTGATACCAAGTCAATGACTATTCAAGATATCCATCTATCATATTTAAAACTTAGAAACAAAAATCGTTCGATTAAATATGGTGTTTTAGTGGAAGGATTATTACATCAGTACGAAAAGTTACAAGAGGTCTATGATACAATGAAGCGCCTTAATTTTGATTATTATTTTGTTGACATTGAAAATATTGATACGAAAAATACATTAATTGAATACCAACGTGGATTTACTCATGCAAATACTCACTTCGAAAACTACGTTCATTTTATAAAGAATTCTAATATACCTTCGACTCAATTTGTCTATAGTAGCTTATCATTACGTTGCTTTAAGTATACAAATGACGGTAGACATCCACTTCAACTAGCAGATTTAGTTTGTCATTTAACGGCACTATTAAAATATGGAGGTGGTATTTGTTATCACCTTTTTGAAGATGATCCGATGTTTATTGCATTATTTAATCGACATGGGAGTTTACTTCCAATTATGCATCTTTATCAATTTATTGCAGCATTTATCGATGTACCTATCCATATTTCAAATAATTATTTAATGAGTCAAAAGGATGGAAATTATCACTTTATCTTATTTAATAAAATTAATGATCGCTACTTATCTGACAGTAAACAACATTATCAAATACTAAATAAATTAAATGAAAACAGCTTAATCATCGCAAATACATTAAATAAAGAACATGGGACAATCCATCAATTGATGTCTCAAGATAATTCACCCGTATATATTGAAAAAAGTATTATTCATCAATTAGATAGATGCAATCAACCTAAAACAGAACTATTTATACAAGAAAAAAACAATCAACCCTTTAACATTACATTGCACCATGATGAAGTGAAGTATATTTATATTAAATCTGTTTAAATTAGTACATTAAAGTTTAAATTTAATTTTTAAGGGATAATAATAAAATAAGGAGATGATTAGTTTGGATAAACAAAAAGCGACTCAAACGATTGAGAAAGTTTTAAACACTTCTAAAATTGGCGTATTATCGACCGCATATAATAATAAACCTAATAGCAGATATATGGTGTTCTATAACGATGGTCTCAATTTATACACAAAAACAAGCAACAAAAGCCCTAAAGTAAAAGAAATTCAAAGTAATCCAAAAGCGTACATTTTATTAGGATATAATGAAACAACAAATAATAGTTTTGTTGAAATAGAAGCAAATATTGACATTGTAGAGGATCAAGAAGTCATTGATTGGTTATGGGAAACACAAGATAAAACATTCTTCGATTCCAAAGAAGACCCTAATTTATGTGTGTTAAAAGTAAATCCAGAAACGATTACTTTAATGAATGATGATGATATTGACACACCCATCACAATTGATCTTTAATTTTATTTTTAATAAGAGTAGATAGAATGTATCATGAATTCTATCTACTCTTATTTGCTTATTTATAATGATTCATTTATATTAGTTGAAGTACAATCGAATTTTTGTAAAATTTTTATTGCAATTTAATTCTATTTTTGTATAAATAAATTAACTTGTTTAAGGAGAATCTTCATGAAAAACAAAAAAGGTTTAGGCTTAGGAATTGCTTTAATTGCAATGATGTTAATCGTTAGCATTATCTTAGTTATTGTAATGTTAAGTGGTCAACAAAAAGAAACATACTATGGTTATATGAAAGATAGTCACACTATCGAGAAAATGGTAAATGAGCAAACTGGAAAAGTTGAGAAAAATGTTAAATTACCATCTAACACTAATGTAAAAGTAAAAAAAGGTGATTTTGTCTTTTTAGTAAAAGAAAAAGATTCTGCTTCATTTTCTAGAGTATCAAAAGTAAATCATGATGATGTACCACATGGTCTCATGATGAAAATTCATGAAATGCATGATATGAAAGGCATGTAGCTTTGGATATATTAAGAAATATAAAGAACGAGATAACATTCATTTGAAATCAGTTATCTCGTTTTTTCTTTTTGAATAAAAAAGCATCGCTTATAAAAGCGACGCTAAAAATGTCAGATTTCCTTTTTTAAATTGATTCTAGATATTTCTTACCTTTTTCTTTATCATAGACATGTTCCCATTTAGAGATAACTACAGTAGATAATGCATTACCAATAACATTCACACATGTACGAACCATGTCTAACAAACGATCTACACCGATAATTAACGCAAGACCTTGAGCAGGTAAGCCCATTGCCCCTAATGTTGTTAATAACACTACGATAGATACGCCTGGCACACCTGCCATACCTTTAGATGCAACCATTAATGTCACCATTAAAATGATTTGTTCAGATAATGATAAATGAATGCCATACATTTGAGCAACAAATAAAGCAGCAATGGATTGATATAGCGCTGATCCGTCTAAATTAAAAGAATATCCAATTGGTATAACAAAAGAAGTCACTTCTTTTGGTGAACCAAATTTCTCCATTTTATTCATCATTACTGGTAATACTGCTTCAGAACTTGAAGTAGAGAATGCAAGTAATAATTCATCTTTAAGTATTTTAATGATTGAGAAAATACTAATTCCACAAATTCTCGCTACAATACCCAAAACAACAATAATGAAGAAAATCATCGCAAATACAACTACTAAAACAAGTTTAGCTAATGGAATTAAAGCAGAAGCACCAAATGTCATAACAGTTGTACAAATAAATGCAAATACACCAATGGGCGCTAATTTTAAGATTTTATTAATCATCCAAAACACGGCCTCTAAAGTACCATTTAAGAAACCTTTAACTGGTTCAGCCTTTTCTCCAATTGCAGCTAATCCCAAACCAAAGAATACTGCGAAGAAAATAATTGGCAATAACTCACCCTTAGTTAAAGCTTCAAAAATATTAGTTGGTATAATATTTACAATTGTATCAATAAAGTGGTTACCGTATGTAGATTGTTCTGCGGCAGACGCAGTTGATTGATATTTAGTAATATCGCCTTTAGGTAACTTATCAGGATCTAATCCAATTCCTGGTTTAAAAACATTACCAATAATTAAACCTAAACCGATGGCGATGGTTGTAATAATTTCGAAATAAAGAATTGATTTCCATCCATAACTTCCTATTTTCTTCGAATCCCCTAAATTCGAAATAGATAAAGCAAGTGAACAGAATACAATTGGAATGATAATCATTTTAATTAAATTTAAGAAAACGTCACCGAAAGGTTTAATATAATTTGCAACACCTGTTTGTCCAAATAATAATAAACCAATTACTACACCTAGCACTAATGCAATTAATACTTGCATAGGTAGGCTAACTTTTCTCTTGAACAGAGTCACGTTGAAACCCCCTTCTTCTGACATCGCTTAATTATATCAAATTATTCAAAATTCGGATATAACAAACTACAAACTATTAAATAATGTACATATTCAATTTGTCAAAAATAATTAATTAAAAACAGAAAAATAAGACTATTTTTAGAATATAGATTTTGGAATTCAATCACTATCTTTAACTTTCTCAATGTAAGAACTGTTTATAAATGAATGACATTACTCTAAAATCTGTTTTAACTAACTCGTTTACCTTTACCATTTAATAAAAAATTTCATTTAAAAAAACAATATCTATTTTTTCTATAGACATTGTTTTTTGAGTAGTAATCACCATTAATATCACTAGTTCTACATATTGATTATATATCATGGCTTATAATTTTGGTTGAAATAGTTATGTTTTGCACCTTTAATACTTTTCTTGGTTTCCGTATCAAAGCCTTCAACTAAAATACCTTTACGTGTACCAATTGGCTGAATGATATAAGTTAAATTAGATTCGTCTTTAAACACTACTTGTTTATAATAGATGCCTTTTTTAGCACTATATAATGTTTTTTCTGATTTAATTTTATCTTTCAAATGTTTTTGTTCTATATAATTATCTACAAGTTGTACATTTTTATGCGCTTGATACGCTTTCGTTCCAAAGAAGAACGCAATAGCTAATACAAGAGAAATAGCTAATATAATAATAATTCTAATAATCTTTTGCTTTTTACTCATCAGAGCACTCCTTCATCGTCTTACTCAATATAAGATAGCTTCTTTTATCATTTAAATAATTATGAATGAAATAGTAACTTTTTTAAAGTGATACCTATGTTTTGTAACAAAATATACTAATAATTTAATTTAGAATTTGAAATAAATCAACATTCTAAATTTATATGTAGACTTAGTTAAATTTATTTTTAAATTTATTAAAAAACTTATATAATACTCTGACAATAGTCTTGACAATAGCTATGGTTCATACTATCTTTAAATAAGTTGAGGAGGGAAAAATATGTATGTAAAGGACAATTATTTAAGTAAACAATTATGTTTTTTACTTTATGTTACTTCAAAAGAAATAATTAAAAAATATACTCACTATCTAAAAGAGTATGATTTAACATACACAAGTTTTATGGTTCTTATGGCTATTGAAAACGACGAAAAAATAAACATTAAGTCCCTTGGTCAACGTGTGTTCTTAGATTCTGGAACTTTAACGCCTCTCCTAAAAAAATTAGAGAAAAAAGGTTACGTACAACGCATGCGAGAAAAAGAAGATGAACGTAATTTACAGATTTCATTAACTCAAAATGGTAGAGACATTAAACCAGTGTTAGAGCAAATTTCTAATCAAGTGTTTAATGATTTTGATATTTCTGACGATGAAGCGGATGGCCTTGCTAGTAGCTTAAGACATATTATTTCAGAGAACTTTGGCTCTAAAGCTGAATAGTTAATACACATGACAAAAGCTAAGTAATTATTGTTCCTTCTTTCTTTTATTTTCTAACTAATACATAATATCGACGTCTTTTGTCATGTTTCTTTATTCCACATCTTTCACTTTTTAATTCTTCAAACTTTCAAATTGCTTTTACTTTACGTGTAGTATCTCTATTTATATAATGATATTGTAAAATTTCAATATATTTTATGACATATCACTCTGAAAAGGAGATTTTATATATGAATAATAGAGAATTTTTTGATCAAACTATTTTTAAAAATAATCCAAGAGATTTATTTCGTGATCTAGGCGAACAAGTATTTAATCAATTTTCAACTAAAAGCTTCCCAACAAATGTTTATAGTCAAAAAAATCAATATGTTCTAGAAGCCGAATTACCTGGCGTAAAGAAACAAGACATTCATCTTAAATATGAACACGCTACTTTAACGATTAAAGTCATTAAACAAGGATCTGAGCAAAATGGCAATGTTCAATTAAGTGAACGCTCAAGCGGAGAATTGGTAAGACGCTTTGAATTCGAAGATATTAATAAAGATCAAATCAAAGCAAGTTATGAAGATGGTGTTTTAGTGGTCATGTTACCTAAAAATGTCACTGAAGAAGACGAAAGTACTACAATTACAGTAGAATAAATAAAAGAGGTTGAGATATAACTTTCAGAAAAATAGCCAGTAAATGAGTGATTAGACATTCATTTACTGGCTTATTTATCATTCGTCGTATTATTGCCTTATTTTCATAGAGGGCAGTTTCAGCTTGTGCTATTCTCTCAATCTCTCACTAAAGGACTTCATATTTCATTTTATATTAGATTATTGAAAAAATAGATGCTTAGCATAATTAAATAAACAAACGTAGTGCTAATACACTACGTTGTTTATTTATTTTGCATATTCTTTTTTGTAAAGATGACCCATTGTAATAAAAGCAAGTATTCCAAATACAGCTAGTAAAATAAAAGCTAAGTGGCTTGAACCTGTCAATGAAGTAACATACGTGATAACAAGCGGTGGGAAGAAACCACCTAACCCTCCCATCATAGAAACAATTCCGTTGGCAGTACCAGATTCTTTAGCAAAGTAAGATGGCACAAGTTTAAAGATGAGTCCATTTCCTAATCCAGCACAAATACTAATTGTTAAACAACCTATAGTAAATAAAGCAATATGACTTGAAACACCTAAAATAACTGCACCGATAATCATCGCAACAAAATCTATCATCAAGGCTTTAACCGCGTTGAATTTATCTCCTAAAATCCCACCCACAGGTCTTAAGAATGTTGCTAATGCGATAAATACTCCTGAGCGAATACCTGCATCTACTTTATCTATTCCGAAATTATTAACTAAATAGTTAGGTAAGAATAAACCAAATGCTACAAAAGCACCAAATGTAATAAAGTACCATAAACTCAAATAATATAGTTTGTAGTTTGAAGATAAATCTTTAACTTGAGCGCCTAAAGGTACTTTAACTTTAGGTTCTTTAGCATCTCCAAGGAAAAACATTAATATTGCAAAAATAGCGATAATAATAAGATAACTTCTTACTGTTGTTTGCCATCCTACAATACCAGCAATAGGAGGTGCTAAGAATGATGAAATTGCTGTACCAATATTTCCCATTCCATAAATACCATTTGCTAATCCTACTTTGTCTTTTGAAAAATATTTAGGAACTGAAGTAACACCTACAGAGAAAATGGCTCCTCCTACTCCTAAAAAAAATCCAGACGCCATTAACATACCAGGCGATTGGGCTTGTCCTAAGAAGAAAATAGGAAATAATAATATAATAAAACTACAAAAGAATACCCATTTAGCGCCAATAATATTTGTTAAATAACCAAATGGTACACGAAGAATCGATCCTAGGATAACTGGTATCGCTAAAATAATTGATAACTGTCCTGGATTAATTTTAATATCTTGTGAAATGTATGGCATCAATGGAGAAATAATGCTCCAAGCCATGAATCCAACTACAAGACTTAAAGTTTGTAACGTAAGTTGAAAACCACCCTTAGTTTTATTCATTTTTTCACCTTCATCAATTTTTTATTTTCTATTATCTCTAATTAAATCACATATCAATATAGCTAATTTGTTTGTGTGATTAATTATTGATTACATTTAAATTTTAATCACTTTGTGAAAATATGAACATAAGGAGTTTCCCTTATACTCTCTAATAATCCCCCTATATTTAAATAATGAGACAAAGAAAAACCAACACATGAATATCATGTGCTGGTGAAATATAATATGAGTGTCATTATTTAAGTCTTTCAATATATTTAAAAATCTAAAAGTTTTTTCTTAAGCGCATATTCTACAAGCTCTGGTTTAGATTTTAAATTTAATTTAGTCATAATATGCGTTTTATGTGCCTCAACTGTTTTAACGGATACAAACAATTTTTCAGCAATTTCTTTATTTCCATATCCCTTTGCAATTAATGGTAATATTTCTAATTCTCTTTTAGAAAGTATTTTGAAAGGGTCATTAGTTGCTTTTTCATCTTGATTAGAAACATTTACAAATTCATTTACTAATGATGTCGTTAGTTTCATATCAATGTACGTTTCACCTTTATACACTGTTCGTACTGCTAAAACTAGTTGTTCATCTGGTGAATTTTTTAAAATATATCCTTTAGCACCATTTCTTAAAACATGAAACAAATATTCTTCATCATCATACATTGTCAAAATTAATATTTTTGTTTCAGGAAAACTTTCAGAAATTTTGCTAGTAGCAATTAAGCCAGACTCACCAGGTGGCATACTTAAATCCATAATTAATACATCCGGCTTGTATTCCATCACTTTCTGATACGCTCTACTCCATCAGCTGCCGTAGCTACCACTTCCATATCTTCTTGAAAGTTTAATATCATAGAAAAACCTGTTCTTACTACTGCATGATCATCTGCAATTACTATTTTCAATTATAAGTCAGTCCCTTTACGCTCTCTAGAGTGGCACTTCTAAAGTGATAATAGTTCCTTTTCCTAAATGTGTTTTTACATTTACTTTTCCGTTTACAAGCTCTGCTCTTTCATTCATACCATACAACCCTAGTCCTGTACCTTGTGGTTGAGAATTCGGATCAAAACCTTGACCATGATCAATCACTTCAGCCATTAATAAACGTCCAACCTCCTGAACAAAGACATCTACCGAACTTACGCCTGCATATTTTAATGCATTAAATACCGCTTCCTGTACCACACGGTAAACCACCGTTTCTACTTCACTATCATATCTTTTATCTTGAATGTTAGATTGATATACAATTTGCATACCATAATTATTTTCAAATTGTTTAAAATATGATTTAAAAGCCGCTTCCAAGCCTAAATCATCTAGAGATGAGGGTCTTAATTCAACTGATAGATGTCTGATATCATCAATCAATTTAGACATTAATCCCTCAATACGTTGTGATTGTTGGACAAGCTTTGAGGAGTCTTTTTGATATTTCAGCAATCTGAGTTCAACATCAATATTTAGCATTTCTTGTACAACGCTATCGTGTAATTCTCTAGAAATACGTTTTCTTTCATTTTCTTGCGCGGAAATTGTTTTTCTCATCATCTGACGTTGATACATTTTTTCTTGTCTTTCAATTTGCGGCGAAATATCTTGAAGTGTAAATGCATATATCTCATTATCTTCATCAATCGCTTGATAAGAAGCTGTAAATGGTCGAACTTTATGATCTACTGTTTTCATAAACACTTGAAAATTGATATCGTTTGGTTTAGATGTGTCTAAATAACAATTTTTGCAACTTTGAAGTTCAAATTCATTTGAATACCCTTCACAACGGTCACAAATTGCATTTGTCATCGCACTATAATTATTATCTTTTGAAATAATTTCTTCAGCGGCGTCATTCATAGCAATGACTTTTCCTTCTTTGTTTACAAAAACAATTTTTTCATTTGTAGTTTCATAATATTTTTTTAGTAAGTCTTCCATTTTCTGATTATACAACTCTAACACATATATCACCTAGATTTCTTCATTAAATTCCCACAAACGGCCTTTAATATTTAATTGACTAATCACTTTAGGCAATGTTTTACTACCTCTTTGTCCTAATAATAACACGCCTGCAACATGCTGTTCATGCCATAAAGGTATAGCGACGAGCGCGTTTAAATTCTCACTCATCAAAATGGGATACTTAATTTTTTCTTCTGGCGTTATTGTTTTGGAAACATTTTCTATAACCATTCGCTTTCCTGTTTTCATGACTGTCCCAGCTAAGCCTCTACCTTTTCTCAAAACAATCAATTTATAACGATTGTTTAGATTACCTGAAACATATTGCCATTTTATAGGTCCAGAAGGTTCGTGGTTTTCATATAGTGCAACACCAGCAAAATCACAGTTTTCTTTTTTTCTAAGTATGTCAAGCTCTTGTTGAAAATGTACCGGTTCAAACAAAGGTTCCGGAATCATATATCGTACTCCTTTTATATTTAATGTGCACGAGGTGCTTTATGTTTTCTATATACAATATAACGTCTTTTTGTATATGCTAACGGAATACTCCATACATGTACAAGACGTGTGAATGGCCAACAAGCTAATATTGTAAATCCTAATAAGACATGAATTTTAAATGATAATGGAACACTTGTCATTAATGATGCATTAGGTGAGAAGATAAATAAGTGTCTAAACCATATCGAAATTGTTTGACGGTAATCAAAATCAGTTATCATTGCATTAGTAACTAATGTTGAGAAACATCCCATAAATATAATCAATATTAATAAGAAATTTACGAAAATATCAGAAGCTGAACTTAACTTTCTCACATTATTAATAGTTAAACGTCTTGCTGTTAAAAGTAACATTCCAATTAGAGTCATTATACCAAAAATACTACCGATATAAACAGCTCCAAAGTGATATGTACTTTCGCTTATACCAAGTCCATCTATCCATTCTGCTGGAATAGCTAACCCCACCACATGACCAAAAAATACTGGAATAATTCCTAAATGAAATAACAGGCTGCCCCATTTAAGTTGTTTCTTTTCTAAAAACTCACTTGATTTTGCAGTCCATGAAAATTGATCATATTTATATCGAGCAATATGACCAACGATAAAAATTGCCACACATAAATATGGGTAAATAATCCAAAGAAATTGATTAAGCATGATGTGTCACCTCTTTTGGAATGTCTAAACAAGCTTTTAATGTTTCTCGTAATGCACGAATCACATAAGCGTAAGGATTATTCTCCTTAGCTAATTGATTTGCCATTTCATAGGTACCATCTTCAATAATCATAATCACTAACTCAATATTGCCTTCTGCACGAGGATCATTATGCCAACTTGCTACGTGTAAAAACTGCAACATCAATGGTAGATAATCCGATAATTCATTATCTACCATTTTTAATCCAAACATTTCATAAAGTACTTTTAGTTTTGCGAGCATTTGACCTCTTTCTTTTTGAGTATCAAATTTATTGTAAGTCATATAAAGTGGTGATGTTTTATTGAAATCAAATGTATCCGTATAAATTGCTTTAATTTCAGATAAAGTAAATTGATACATAATTTCACGATATTTCATTAAATCTGCATATCCTGGATGTGAAGGATGAATCGTTTCTTCAAATGTATTAGGATGGAAGGTTAATTTTTCCGGAAAATTAAGTTGTTGTGCAAGATATCCAAAACTTTCTTGATAGTATTTAAATTGTGTTAGATTAATCACGGAAAATACCTCCATAGAAATTCTCATTATAAATCTCTTGACCAGATTTTCCTGACGTTGAACCTACTGGAACACCGCAACCTTCACAATTGTCTCCGAAATATTCACCGCCATATCCTTGACTACCTTGAGCGTGATATGTATCTAAATAGGTTTCTTTATGTGAAGATGGTACAACAAATCGGTCTTCATATTTAGCTAAACCTAATAGACGATACATTTCTTTTGTTTGAATTTCTGATAAACCTAAACGTTCTAACCTAGAAGTATCAAATGATTTGTTTGTGACTTGAGCGCGCATATAACTTCTCATCATTGCCATTTTTTGTAACGCTTCTTTCACTGGCTCTACTTTACCTGCTGTAAATAAATTTGCTAAATATTCAATAGGTAAACGCATCT
This sequence comes from Staphylococcus sp. HMSC070D05, assembly GCF_001815595.1. Taxonomy (NCBI): domain Bacteria; kingdom Bacillati; phylum Bacillota; class Bacilli; order Caryophanales; family Staphylococcaceae; genus Staphylococcus; species Staphylococcus sp. HMSC070D05. The sequence goes on from NZ_KV821110.1 coordinate 28,552, forward strand.
CTTCGATGGCTGGGAAAATCATATCAGGATTTTGACCTGAATTTTTACCTTCAAAATAACTCATAATTGGACTTAAAGGCGGGCAGTACCATACCATTGGCATTGTTCTAAATTCAGGATGTAATGGAAATGCCAATTTATATTCAATCGCTAATTTATAAACAGGTGAATTTTGAGCAGCTTGAATCCATTCATAACTAATACCATCTTTTTCTGCTTGTTCAATCACTTCTTCATCAAATGGATTTAAGAAGATATCAAGTTGTTTTTCATATAAGTCTTGTTCATTTTCAGCTGAAGCCGCTTCATGTACACGATCAGCGTCATATAATAAAACGCCTAAATATCTCATTCTTCCTGTACACGTTTCTGAACATACAGTTGGCATTCCTGCTTCAATTCTTGGGAAGCAGAATGTACATTTTTCAGCTTTATTTGTTTTCCAGTTGAAATATACTTTTTTGTAAGGACAACCTGTCATACAGTAGCGCCACCCACGACATGCATCCTGATCGACTAAAACAATACCATCTTCATCTCTTTTATACATAGCCCCTGAAGGACATGAAGCGACACAACTAGGATTTAAGCAATGCTCACATAGACGAGGTAAATACATCATAAATGTTTCATCAAATTGGAATTTGATATCTTCTTCAATTCTTTGAATATTTGGATCTTCTGGTCCTGTTACATGTCCACCAGCTAAATCATCTTCCCAGTTTGGTCCCCATTCAAGATTTAGTCTATCTCCTGAAATCAATGAGTGTGCTTTTGCAACTGGTGAATATTTACCTTCTTTGGCTGTTGTTAAATGTTCATAATTATAAGTCCATGGTTCATAATAATCTTTGATTAACGGCATATCTGGATTATAGAAGATTTTACCTAAGGCAATTTTAGACCACTTACTACCTGATTTAAGCTCAAGTTTACCTTTTTTATTTAATACCCAACCACCTTTATAGTGCTCTTGATCTTCCCAACGTTTTGGATAACCTACACCTGGTTTGGTTTCTACATTATTAAACCACATATATTCTGCACCCGGTCTATTTGTCCAAGTATTTTTACATGTCACACTACATGTATGACAGCCAATACATTTATCTAAATTCAATACCATTGCAACTTGCGCTTTAATCTTCAAGCCAATTTACCTCCTTCATTTTTCTAACTGCGACGTACACATCACGTTGATTTCCAATTGGTCCATAGTAATTGAAGTGATAACTAATTTGCGCATATCCTCCAACTAATTGCGTAGGTTTTAAGTGAATTCTTGTAGGTGCATTATGTGATCCCCCACGAGTATCAGTAATCTCAGAACCTGGTGTTTCAATGTGCTTATCTTGTGCGTGATACATAAACATCGTACCTTTAGGCATGCGGTGTGACGTTACCGCTCTTGCAGTCACAACACCATTTCTGTTATAAACTTCAAGCCAATCATTATCATTGATACCATGTTGCTCAGCATCTTCATTAGATAGCCAAACAACTGGACCTCCTCTGAATAAAGTCAACATACGTTCATTATCTTGATATGTTGAATGAATATTCCATTTTCCATGAGGTGTTAAATAACGTAGAACAAGTGCATCTTGTCCACCTTTTACCTTTTTATCTCTTGCGCCAAATACCATTGGTGGAAGTGTTGGTTTATATACTGGTAAGCTTTCACCAAATTGCTGGAATACTTCGTGATCGATATAGTAACTTTGTCTTCCAGTTAGCGTTCTAAAAGGTACGAGTCTCTCAATATTTGTTGTAAATGGAGAATAACGACGATTATTTTTATTAGAGCCTGGGAATACTGCTGTTGGGATAACTTCTCTTGGTTGAGCTGTAATATTTAAGAACGAAATTTTTTCAGATGCACGTTCTTTTGAAATATCCTTCAATTCCATTCCAGTTTGATTTTCTAAATCTTCATATGATTTTTGAGATAATTTACCATTCGTTGCCGAAGAGATATTTAAAATTGCATCAGCTACTTTACGTGCAGTATCAATACGTGGTCTATCATTTCTAACAGAATGTTCATCGTCATCATTCCATGTACCAATCATACTTTTTAGTTCTTCGTATTCTTCTTTAACACTAAAACTTACGCCATGTGCCCCTACTTTACCTTTCTCAAGTAAAGGTCCTAATGTAACGTATTTATCATAAATTTTAGTATAGTCACGTTCTACAATAGAGAAGTTAGGCATAGTTTTACCTGGAATACCTTCTACTTCACCTTTAGACCAATCTTTAATGATACCGTATTCAGAACCTAGTTCTTGTTTAGAATCATGAGCAAGTGGTGTAGTTACCACATCTTTAAATGTGCCTGGTAAATAATCTTTAGCCATTTCTGAAATTGCTTTACTCAATGTTTTGTAAATGTCCCAGTCAGAACGTGATTCCCATAATGGATCAATTGCTGGATTAAATGGATGAATAAATGGATGCATATCGGTTGAAGATAAGTCATGCTTTTCATACCAAGTTGCTGCTGGCAGTACAATATCAGAATACAAAGGCGTTGCAGTCATTCTAAAATCTAATGATACAAGTAAATCTAATTTACCTACTGTATCTTCTCTCCATTTAATTTCCTCTGGTTTATCATCTTCATTTGGTTCAGCCATTAATCCTGAACGTGTACCAAGTAAATGTTTCATAAAGTACTCTTGACCTTTAGCTGAACTTGAAATTAAGTTAGATCTCCAAACAAATAATGTTTTAGGATGATTTTTTCTTAAGTCTGGGTCTTCTATAGCAAATTCTGTTTCTTTATTTTTCACTGATTCAATCGCACGTTTTAAAATAGCTTCATTTGAATCATCGCCCGCATCTCTTGCTTCTTCACCAAATAACAAACTGTTTTTATTAAATTGTGGATATGAAGGCAACCAACCTAAACGTGCTGCTGTCACATTATAATCTGCTGGATGCTGATGTTTAATGTTGTTAGCAAGTGGTGATTTCAATTTATCTACATTAGATTCTTCATATTTCCATTGATCAGTTGCAAAATAGAACCAACTTGTACCATTTTGTAAACGCGGTGGACCTTGCCAATCTTTAGCGAAAGCTACAGTATTCCATCCTTCGATTGGACGACATTTTTCTTGCCCAACATAGTGAGCCCAACCTCCACCATTAACACCTTGGCATCCACATAATAGAACTAAATTCAGTACAGCACGGTAAATGGTGTCAGAATTGAACCAGTGGTTAATCCCTGCACCCATAATAATCATCGAACGCCCTTTAGTATCAATAGCATTTTGTGCAAATTCTCTTGCGACTTGTGTCACTAATTCTTGTTTAATACCTGTAACGTTTTCTTGCCATGCAGGTGTATATTTAGATTCACTATCTTCATAAGATTTAGCTTCTAACTCATGACCAAATCGTTTAATACCATATTGACTAGCCATTAAATCATATACTGTAGCAATACGTACTTCTTTCCCATCTGCCAATTTAACTTTTTTAGTTGGAATAGGTCGTTCAAAAATACCATCACCTTGACTATCAAAGTAAGGAAATTGAATGATTTGTAACTCATATTCTTCTTCAGCAACAGATAAAGCTGGATCAATTTTACTTCCATCTTCTGTTTCGAGTTTTAGATTCCATTGTTTGCCTTCTTCCCAACGTTGACCCATTGTACCGTTTGGAACGACAAGTCGATGGCTCATCGCATCGTAAATCACTGGTTTCCACTCACCATTTTCACTTTTTATGCCTAAATCGCTTGCACGTAAAAATCGTCCTGCCTTATAACCATTTTCATCTTCATCTAACATCAATACAAATGGCATATCTGTATATTGCTTGGCATAATTAACAAACATATCACTTGGTTCATCTTCATAGAATTCTTGTAAGATGACATGCGTCATGGCTTGGGCAACTGCAGCATCTGTTCCTGGATGAGGTGCTAACCAATTATCAGCAAATTTAACATTTTCTGCATAATCTGGTGCTACAGACACCACTTTTGCACCTTTATAACGTACTTCAGTCATAAAATGGGCATCAGGCGTACGAGTAAGTGGAACATTAGATCCCCACATAATAATGTAAGAAGCATTGTACCAATCACTTGATTCAGGTACATCAGTTTGTTCACCCCAAATTTGAGGAGAGGCAGGTGGTAAATCAGCATACCAATCATAAAAACTTAACATTTCTCCGCCTAACAAATTAATAAAACGTGCACCAGATGCATAACTAATCATCGACATTGCTGGAATAGGTGTAAAACCAGCGATTCTATCCGGACCATCTTTTTTAATGGTATAAAGAATTTGTGCTGCGATAATATCTGTTACATCTTTCCAATTTGCACGTACATGTCCACCTTTGCCACGTGCTTCTTTATATAATTTAGCTTTCTTTTCATCTTCAACGATAGAGGCCCATGCAGCGATACGATTTCCATTATTGTCTTCAAGTGCTTGTGTCCATAAATCTAATAATTTACCTCTAATGTAAGGATATTTCACACGAAGTGGGCTGTATTCATACCATGAAAATGACGCGCCACGTGGACATCCACGAGGTTCAAATTCAGGCATATCTGGACCACAACTTGGATAGTCAATTTGTTGATTTTCCCACGTAATCACACCATTTTTAACGAAAACTTTCCACGAACACGATCCAGTACAGTTTACGCCATGTGTGGTTCTTACTACTTTATCGTGACTCCATCTTTCACGATACATTTTTTCCCATTCTCTACTTTTACTTTCTAAGACTGACCAATTTCCATTAAACGTTTCAGTTGGTTTGAAGAAGTTTAATCCGAATTTTCCCATTTATATAAATCCTCCTACCTGCAAAGGTAATGCGTTACTTATGTTCAATGTTATTTAAAGAAATTTCATTTAAATTGTACATTTTTTCACATGATCTTTATATTAGGGAATTGCCTATTTCATATAAAAGAATCCCTAAAAAAAGTGAGGTAACACATGTTTTAAACATCGTGTTATCTCACTTATGACATTCGAAACGTAAAAAACTACACTTCAATATATTTAATGTTTTGGTGCTGTGTTAAGATCGATTCATATAAATGCTTTTGAGAAGAATGATATGTTTCATCGTATTGAACTAAGCATTTTAAATACTGTTGAGATAAGTCTTCTGCTTTTGAAAGTGCCAAGTCTTTATTTCCTCTAATAACGTACAATGTTTCATCTATTGTTTGTTTTGAGTGTATAATCCTTTCGTCATCCATATAGTTAATGATATGACCTAATATACAAATGCCTGGATCATGTTTAATATTAAGCTTAGATAATTGATATTCAATAGTGCTTAGTTTACCAACCACTATTGTTTCGTTATAACATGTAGCATTAAAAATGATAGCAATATCATAATCTTCTTTAGTATATCTTCTAATTTGATTAATAATATAATTTAATCGTTTAATTCCCATATAAATTGCTAAAGTCCCACCATTGGCTAAATTACGTATATCCATGTCTTGATCAATATCATCTTTAAAATGACCTGTAGAAAATGTAACACTTGGTGCTACTGAACGCATCGTTAAACCTAAGTCTAATGAAGCTACCGCTGCACTTGCAGAAGTTACCCCAGGCACAATATCATAGGCAATCTGATGTTCTTTTAAAATGTCTATTTCTTCAGTTACTCGGCCAAACACTGCTGGGTCTCCACCTTTTAAACGGACAACAATTTTATACTTTTTCGCTGCTGCTACTATTTTTAAATTAATATCTTCTTGTTGAATATGTTTAGTATAAGGTTTTTTTCCAACATCTATGATTTCAGTAGTTGGCTTTGTATATTGTAATATCAATGGATTGACAAGACGATCATATAAAATAACATCTGCTTGTCGAATTAATCGTTCTGCCTGTTTAGTTAACAAATTAGGATTGCCAGGACCAGCTCCAATTAAATATACTTTTCCAAATTCACTATTAGTGACTAGAGACATATAAATACGTCTCCATCTTGAATTTCAACTTGATATGTTTCAACACAACCTGTATCTGGTTCTTGCACTTTACCCGTATTCAAATCAATTTTTTGATCGTGAAGTGGACAATAAACGTATTCTCCACTTACAGTACCTTCAGATAACGGGCCTTCTTTATGTGGACACACGTTATTAATAGCATGCACTTGTCCATTTTCTGTTAAAAATATACCGATTTGTTTATTTTTAACGATAACTTTTTTACCAATTAATGGTGTTAATTCATCCATAGTTGTTACTTTAACTTTTTCCATTACACTCATCCTCACACTTTCTCGACTTCAAATATTTTTTGTGCTTCTTTATTTTCAACAATAGATTCCCAAGGTTCTTCTTCAAGTGCTTGTTTTGCATCCATAATTCTATCAAAAAGTTCTTTTTGTCGTTGTTCATCTAAAAGCACTTCTTTAACATGATCAAATCCTAGTCGTTTAAGCCATGGTGCTGTTCGTTCAGCATATATTCCAGTTTCTCTGTAATATTGCATAAGCGCACCACACAGTTGTACCACTTGATCTTCTGTTTCAACAGTAGTGAGTAATTGACCTACTGTTACCTCTGTGCCACCGTTACCGCCAATATAAATTTGATAACCATTTTCTACTGAAATGACACCAAAATCTTTAACACCTGATTCTACACAGCTTCTTGGACAACCAGAAACACCCATTTTAAATTTATGAGGTGTGTCTATGTACTCAAATGTTTTTTCTAATCGAATACCTAAACGTGTAGTATATTGTGTCCCAAATCGACAGAATTCCTTACCCACACAACTTTTCACAGAACGCGTTTTCTTACCATATGCAGAGGCAGAGCGCATACCTAAATCTTTCCAAACCTTTGGCAACTCATCTTTTTTAAGACCATATAACCCTACACGCTGAGACCCCGTTACTTTAACAAGAGGCACATTATATTTTTTTGCTACTTCACCTAAACGAATTAATTGGTCAGCATCAGTGACACCACCACGCATTTGTGGAATGACTGAGAAAGTTCCATCATTTTGAATATTTGCATGATAACGTTCGTTCGCAAATCTTGATGCTTTTTCATCTTGGTGTTCATGAGGATATACCATATTTAGATAATAGTTGATAGCTGGGCGACATTTTGGACAACCATTTTTATCTTTAAAATCAAGTACATGACGAACTTCTTTTGATGTTTTTAAACCTTTAGCTCTAATTTGGGTAACAATTTCATCACGTGTCAAATCAGTACATGCACAAATACCAGTTGGTTTAGAAGCTACAAATTCATCACCTAATGTACATTTTAGTATTTCTCCAATTTGTCCTTTACATTTACCACAAGAATTTCCTGCTTTGGTTGTTTTTGTAACCTCGTCTACAGTAGTCAACCCTTTGGTTGTAATTGCGTTGACAATTGTACCTTTATCTACACCATTACAACCACAAATTGTTTCATCATCAGGCATATCTGCTATTGAAGTTCCACTCTCTTCTCCACCTTTATGAAGAAGTGACACCAGTGTATAATCCTCTAATGATTCATGTTTTTTCATCATACTATAAAATCTTGAACCATCATCTGTATCGCCATATAAAACGGCACCTACCACTCGACCATCACTTAGATAGACTTTTTTGTAAATATTATCTACACTGTTAAAGATTTCGATACCGTGTACAGTTTCATCTTCAACGATTTGTCCTGCACTATATAAATCACAACCTGATACTTTTAAAGACGTAAATGTTGTAGAACCTTTATATCCTTCAGTCTCTTTACCTGTTAAATAATCAGCAAGCACTTTACCTTGTTCATAAAGAGGTGCAACTAAACCATATACTTTGCCATTGTGTTCCGCACATTCACCCACGGCATAGATATGTTCATCAGATGTTTGCAAGTAATCATTAACGACGATGCCTCGATTCACTTCTAATCCCGCTTCACGAGCTACTTCGGTAAATGGACGTATACCAACAGCCATAACGACTAAATCCGTTTCTATTACTCTACCATCAGCTAGCTTAATAGCTTCTACATCATCAGCTCCTATAATTTCTTTAGAATTTGCTTGTAGTTCAATATGCATGCCTTGACGTTCTAAATCATCTTTTAACATATCTCCAGCTTTACGGTCTAATTGCATTTCCATCAGCCATTCTGCTAAATGAAGAACTGTTACATCCATACCTTGATCCATTAATCCTCTTGCACATTCTAATCCAAGAAGACCTCCACCAATAACAATGGCACGTTTTTTTGTTTTAGCAATTTCAATCATGCGCTCAGTATCTTCAATCGTACGCCAACCGATGACACTTGGTAATTCCGATCCAGGTATAGGTAAAACAAATGCTTTTGAACCCGTCGCAAAGATACAGATATCATAAGCTACAGTGATACCTTTAGAAGTAGTGACAGTTTGGGATTGTCTATCTACTTTTTCAACTGGATCATCTACAATTAATTCAATATGATGTTCTTTATACCAGTCATAAGGGTTCATAATCGTTTCTTCGACTGTCATTTTCTTTTGTAAAATGTTCGATAACATAATTCGATTATAATTAGGATAAGGTTCTTTACCAATAATTGTAATGTCAAATTGAGAATCTGAACGTTCTAAAATTTCTTCAATTGTTCTTAAACCAGCCATACCATTACCAATCATTACAAGTTTTTGTTTAGCCATATCAATGCCCCTTTTATTACATTTAATTATTAATAACTTCAAATAGTTTTGAACTCACTATTCTTTACAAAGCTATTTTATAACATATTCTTTTAAAATTGTGATTATTTTCACATTTAAATGTAAAATCGGGGATTTCCCTAATAAAAAAACACCTTCCATTACATAAGTGAGAATTTAGCACTCATATAATGAAAGATGTATGTATTTACTATACCGTTAAGTCTTTTAATCGCTCTCGAATAATCGATTGTAAAATAGGGTCAAAATTAATAGACGGGGTAATGTGCAAATCATTAGCAATATCCATCTCTGATATAAGACCTTTGACTTTATTAACTAAACGTCCATCATATAAAAACATCGGGACCACAATAAGATGACGATATTGTCTTGAAAGTTGATCTAAATCATTTTTAAACGTAATATCTCCATATAACGTACGGCAATATATCGGTTTATCTTGCTTTAACTTAGTACTAAATTCTTTTAGTTCATCATGTGCTTTAGTATAAGAAAAGCTACCATGTGCAATCAACACAACTGCCACATCTGACTTTTCTTTTATATCCACATCATTAATACGTTGCTCTACTAAATCCACCATATATGGATGCGTACCAAGAGGCGCACTAATTTCATATGTTATATTTGGATATGCTTGTTTAATATTTCTTAACATCTCTGGAATGTCTACGATGTAATGCATGGCTGAAAATATAAGTAAAGGTACAACTTTAAATTGTGTTTCCCCTGTTTCTATTAAATTAATAATCGTATTTTCAACGCTTTTTTCTTCACTTTCAATAAAAGCAAGATCATAAGTGTAAGTTTCATTTTTTAGTAAGCTATCTATAAATTCACCTAGCGCTTTATTTTGATCTCCTTGTCTCATGCCGTGAGCTACTAGAATATTTGCAACCAAATAGTTTCCCCCTTATTACTTTAATGTTGATTAAAATAATAAGATTTCCTGAATATTAAGTCAATATGTTTAGCATTAAAAAAACTGAAATACCTTTCAGTATTCAGCTTTTTAATCGTCTTACAATTCTTATATACTGTTTCTTGTTCCGTTTAAATATGAATAAACAAGTCCCACAAAAATACCTCCACCAATATAGTTACCTACAAAAGCAAATACGATATTTTTTAGCACATCTATCCACGATAATGCATCACTATTATAAAAAATCATTCCTGCATATAATCCAGCATTAAATACAACGTGTTCATATCCCATAAATACAAATACTATTACACCAACAGCAATGAAAAATGCGCGTGCTAAACCTTCTTTAAAGAGCATTGAAACATAAATACCAATATTAATAAAGAAGTTACAAAATATCCCTTTGATAAGAATATTTAACCAAGTTGATTCTACCGTTTTTAAATGTACTGTTTTACTTAGACTTGCAACCATTTCAGGTGTCATCACATGTGTCCCCTTCATTAATAAGAATAAAATAAACCCACCTATCATATTTCCAATGAAACAAAATAAGAATATGTATAACACTTTTTTAACTGTAATGACTTTGTAATACCATCCGATAGTTAAATACATAAAATTACTAGTCAGTAATTCTGAATTAGTTAGAACAATGAGAACTAAAGCTAAACTAAATGAAATCGCTCCTAATAAATTAACAAGGCCATCATTTGTTCCTGCAAACTGTGTTTTGATTGCTAACATAAATACTGTAACAATAGCTAGTAAAAATCCTGACATCATTGACTTTAGTAAATATCGTCCAGGTGTCTGAGTTGCCATAACTTCTTTCATTTGTACCTGTCCTACAGCCGCTTTAATAATATCTTTTGTAGTATATGTATCTTTAATCGTTGTATGGTTGCTTGTCATATTCCCTCTCCTTAATTCATTTATAATTTTATATTATATATAGTGAAATGCAATTTGAATAGAGGAGATTAAAAAAGAGCAAAATACGGAGGTTTTTTTCCATATCTTGCTCTTGTCATGATATTAATGTGCTTTTTTTAATTTTGAAAAATAACGTAATCCTGAAGCAAAAATACCATAGCCTAATGCCGTTCTTAAAATATACTTTATGACGCCATTATTTAGACACTTTGAATTAATTAATAATGTTGGAATTAAAGTACTGATTGAAAATAAGCCCAGCACTTTTAAATATCTTTCTTTCATACTATATCATCCTCTTTTCAACATTATTATAACTTAAAAGTTCAATTTAAATTTGACATTCTCATGACGATTTATTCATTAAGTAAGACTTCTAGTTGATCTAATGTTGAATTCATACCTGCTTCTATCCCCATATCTACCGCTTGTTGAGCTGCTTCTTTAGTTGGAAACACTGACGTAGACGTAATAGTAGTCATTTGTTTATTATCTGAATTAAAATTGATTGAAATATGCATACCAGGTAAACGTGTATCTTTTTCTCCCTCAGGTGTAGCAAAGTAATCAAAGTATTCAAGATACTTCGGACGATCCACTTTTCGATATTCAGTTAATGTATAGCTTGTCTGTTCTGAGGTTTCTATAGCAAAGAAGGATTCCCCGCCTTCTTCAGTATTAAAACGATATACTTTTGTCTTAGCGCCTTGAGGATGAAACCATCGCTCAAATAACGATGGATTTGTATAGGCATCAAATACATCATTGATAGGAGCTTTAAATGTTCTTTTAAAAATAATTTTATTTTCTTTTACTTCCATTGACATCGTTATCTCTCCTGATTTCTAAAATGGTAATTCTTATAGTTTAGCAACTATTATATTTTAAAACAATAAAAAAACAGGCAAAGTTAGGCACTGAACCCTTAAAATGGGAACTTAA
>NZ_KV821111.1:0-29679 GCF_001815595.1 Staphylococcus sp. HMSC070D05
CCCGACGAGCTACCGAACTGCTCCATCCCGCGCTAATATTATTTAGTACTTCAAATGAGTACTTAATTAATATATCATTTAAGTCACTGTAATGTCAACACTTTTTTAAAATAAATTTTACAATACTTTAATTATAAATTTAAATAATTATGAGATGATTATTTTTTAGTAGTGCTTTTTTCAATACTTTATTAGTATATATATTAATATCCATATAGTCAATAAAAATCATAAATTAATTTGTGTAAAAAAACGCTAAACTTAAAAAATTTATTTTATGGGATAATTTGGTTATAAAATCTCATAATTATTTATTACTGTTTGATACTTTTCCGCTCTGAACGTTATTGTGTCATATATTTTTGCATTTTTGCTTGTAATTCACTGAAAGAAACAAAGCCTTCTTCTTCTAAGAAGTGCCCTCCTTCTTCAACAATTCGAATTGATCCTCCTAAAGCTTGCAACAACTTTTCAGTTTCCTTATAAGATACATGTTCATCATCTTTTGAAGCAAGGCCGTGAAAGTGTTTAACCTTTTTCTTAATCTCATCATAATCAATGGTAATATGATCTAAATTAACAGATTCATCAATGTCTTGCGCATCTTCTTTAAATCCAGCAATACTAAAAAAGCCTTCTATTGAACGTTTTAAATCTGCTTGTTCAATAAATTTCAAGGCAGCGATTGAACCATAGCCATGGGTTACAACATACGTATCAGGATGATTGATTTTAATTTGTTGTTTCATAGCCTTTATCCACGTATCTAATTTTTTGTTATCCTCTTTATCTAAATTAAACAATTGTACATTATATCCTTCAAGCGCTAGGTTATGTTTTAACCATTGATACCAATGATTATGTGCATTTCCTATTTGTGAGTGAACAATAATTACATCTGTCATTTCTTATTCTCCTTTTCTCCTTAATAATGACTATTTATTTTAAAATAAAGCACTTTAAAGAGAAAATATAACCTCTAAAAAGTGCTTATTTATTATGCTTTATTTATAATTCGTCTATTAATTCTTTAACAGCATTTTTACCCTGTTGAATACAATCAGGTAAGCCTACCGCTTCAAACGGTGCACCGGTAATGCGTAACCCGTTATATTGACGTTTTACATGGTTTTGTATATTGCGAATTTGAGTCATATGACCAATATGATACTGTGGCATACTTTTTGGTAATCGATTTACTATCGTAAAATCTGGATCACCTTTAAACGTCATCATTTTACTTAAATCTCGACGTGCGATATTTACAATTTCTTCATCAGTATGGTCGTCTACAACCGTATCGCCAGGTTTTCCTACATACGCACGTAATAATACTTTACCTTTTGGTGTTGTAAATGGCCACTTTTTAGTCGTCCAAGTACATGCAGTAATATCTGTATGACTAGTTCTCGCAATGACAAATCCAGTACCATTATAGGTATTTTCGATATTTTTTTCATCAAATGCAAATACAACCGTTGCAACTGTAGTAGAATCCATAGTATTAAAGTATTTAAATGCTGAATCATGATTAAACCATTTCATAAACGTTTGATGCGGTGTCGTAACAAGTAAACCGTCAAACGTGTCTCGACTATTATGTGTAACAATCTCATATTTATCATTATGAATATGAATATCTTCTACTGGTATATTGTATTTGATGTGTCCACCTTTTTGTTCAACATCTTTAGCAAGTGCTTCAATAAATGAACTTAATCCATGTCTAAATTGTTTAAATTGTCCTTTCGGTACACTAGGATCAAGCTGACGTTTTCTAGTACGTTCGCGTTTTTCATGTTTCATTCCTTTAATTAGACTGCCATATGATTCTTCTTTATATTTGAAATCAGGGAATGTACTCATTAAACTTAATTGATCAATATCTGTTCCATAAATCCCTCCCATAAGAGGTTCAATTAAATTTTCGAGCATTTCATTTCCTAAACGTTTTCTAAAAAAATCACCAACTGAAATATCATTTTCTATTTTAATAGGCGGAATAACTAAATCTAATCCTGCTCTTAACTTGCCTAAAGGAGAAATTAAACGCGTTTTTAAGAAAGGTTTAATATCTGTTGGAATCCCCATAATTGATCCTCCTGGAATAGGATACAATTGGTTTTTAGCAAAAATGTATGATTGTCCTGTTTGATTCGTAATTAAATCATCTTCAAGACCTATATCTTTTGCTAAATCTGTCATGATCGTTTTTCGACCTAAGTAGGATTCTGGACCAAGTTCAATCGTATAACCCTCGCGTCGATAAGTTTGAATTTTACCTCCAGGTCTTGAAGTTGCTTCAAAAATAGTTACATCTATGTCTTCATTATAATGTTTAAAATAATATGCACTGGCTAGACCTGTAATGCCAGCACCTATAATTGCAACTTTTTTACTCACAACATGTCCCTTCCTTTTTAAAAAACTGTTTTAATTTCGTCGACAATCGCACCTATAAATAACGGATTTGTATTAGGCATTTCTGGTCGATAGTAATTAGCACCAATGTTATCGCAAACAACTTTACACTCATAATCATTATCGTAAAGTACTTCAAGATGTTCACAAACAAATCCAACGGGTGTATAAATAAAGTTTTTATAATGATGTTCTTTGTATAATTCTCTTGTTAAATCTTGTACATCAGGTCCTAGCCAAGGCGTACCTGTATTACCCTCTGACTGCCACCCTTGCGCCACATGTTTAATATTTGTAGAAGCTTCTAAACGATCCATAGTATCTTTAATTTCATTAGGATAAGGATCATTATTACGTTCTATTAATCCTTTAGGTAAACTGTGCGCAGACACGATTAAAATTGTTTCATCATGTTCTTCTTCCGGAATTTTAGCTAATGTTTCATTTACTTTATTTGTCCAGTATTCAATAAATTTAGGTTGTTGATAATAACGTTCAACATGGTGTAGTTGTATACCATATTTATCCGCTTCTTCTTTAGCACGTTTATTATATGAACCTACTGAAAAACTTGAATAATGGGGTGCTAATACGACTGTAACTGCCTCTGTAATACCATCATTATGCATTTTTTTAACTGCTTCTTCAATATAAGGAGAAATATGTTTCAATCCTAAATATAATTTAAATTCTACATCATCATATGTTTTATTAAGTGCATCTATAAGTGCTTCAGCTTGACGATCTGTGGTACCTGCAAGTGGAGAAAGTCCACCTATGAATTCATAACGATTTTTTAAATCTTGAAGTTCTTCTTCAGTTGGTCTTTTACCATGTCTTATATCTGTGTAATATGGTTCAATGTCACTTTCCTTATATGGCGTACCATATGCCATTACTAATAAACCTACTGTTTTAGTCATTCTTAACACCTTCCCTTTTTTTCAAAAAATTTTTATGATTCTAATTTTATTTTTGCGTATAGTCATGAACCAGTTGTGTTACTTTTTTAAGTGTATCTGGTTGAACTTCTGGGAAAACGCCATGACCTAAGTTAAATATATGTTGACCTCTTTGCATTCCTTCATCAAGTATTGCTTTAACTCTTTGTTCTAATACATCCCATGGTGCTAGTAACAATGAAGGATCTAAGTTACCTTGTAATGTTTTATTTACACCTAATTGATCTGCTTGCAAAATAGATGTCCGCCAGTCTAAACCTAGAACATCTATTGGTAAATCATTCCATTCATTAATAAGATGACTAGCCCCTACACCAAATAATATAACAGGAATATTATGTTGTTCTTTAATTCCACAGACCAACCGATCCATAAATGGTTTTATATAATATTGATAATCTTGTACATTAAGTGCACCTACCCATGAATCAAAAATTTGAATCAATTCTGCACCTGCTTCAACTTGAGCAGTTACATATTTAATTGAAACGTCTACAAGATGATTCATTAAAGCAAACCAAGTCTCTTCATCGCCATACATCATTGCCTTAGTAAATGTGTAGTTTTTAGACGGCCCGCCTTCAATCATATAAGATGCTAATGTAAAGGGAGCACCCGTAAATCCAATTAAAGGTACATTTAATTTTTCTTCAGTTAGAATTTTAATTGTTTCTAGCACATAAGGCACGTCTCTTTTGGGATCGATTTGAGTTAATTTTTCCACATCTTTCACAGATTTAATGGGATTGTGGATTACAGGTCCTATACCAGATTGAATTTCAACATCTACTCCGATAGGTTTAAGTGGTGTCATAATATCTTTATATAACACAGCTGCATCAGTATTGTAATTATCAACAGGTAGATGTGTTACATATGCACAAAGTTCTGGTTGATGTGTAATATCAAAAAGTGAATACTTTTCTTTTAATTTGCGATATTCTGGTTGCGATCTGCCAGCTTGGCGCATAAACCACACAGGTGTGTGTGAGGTTGATTCCCCTTTAATTGTTTGTAAAATTGTATTATTTTTTTTATGCACCATTTTGTCCTCCTAAATTAAAATCATTCTTATTCATAATATCACAACATAAAAGATTTCGCGTTTCTTAAATATTAAATGTCATAAAAATGACAAAGCACTTCTATCTATTCTTTCATTTTAAATTTGTAATTATAAGTGAGTTTATTTAAATAAATTATTCACAATTTATTTTCTTATTTTAATTATTTATAATAGCTAGTCTTATCATTTAATCGTATAATATACATAAATAAAGGAGGTATGGCTTATGAAAATATATACAACTTATGGAACTTATAACTATTTAAATCAAATTCGTTTAAATCATTCTGAGAATCATCTGTTTATTTATTCAACTAATGATTCTTCAGTCATTATTGAAGAATCCGAAGATAAATCTATACTTAAACATCCTACTACTTATGAAGTTATTAATGAAATAAATGAACTTAATAATCAACATTTCTATTCAGCTATCTTCATTCCAAGTTCAGATGATCATGTCAATCAACTAGAAAAACGTCTTTCAAATTTGAATTTAGATTTTAGTCAATTTGCTGGTTTTAAAAGTTATCGTTTCTTAAGACCTGAAGAAGGTACTACTTATAAAATTTACTTTGGCTTCGCTAATCGTCAAACATACGAAGATTTTAAATCATCTGATATGTTTAATGATTATTTTTCTAAAGAAGCATTAAGACATTATTTTGGCTCAAGCAGTCAACATTCAAGTTATTTTGAAAGATATTTATATCCTATTAACGATTAACATAAAAAGAGGACGCTTAAGTATGTGTTTAATACATCTTAAGTTCCCTCTTTTTTTAATCTCTTAATAAAGTTTCCTGATATTGCAATTTTTTAATCGTACTTCTAATCGTCAACCATCCTACAATAAAGAATATAATTGCAAAAAAGAAGTATTTCATATAAAAGATGATAAAAATGATCGCGAAAATAATACCTATTATAATCATAAGGCGATATAAGAATTTTTCATATCCTTTGATTACTTCACTATCTGATACAGGCCAAACCTGAGGCCATAGTCCATACGCTTGCTGCGTATAAAACTGAGACATTTGCAATAAAATAATATACATAAATAAACTACCAATAATAATAGAAACAAGTGGATGAGACAGCCAAATCATAAGTACAAGTGCAATGACAACAAGTCGAAGAATAATATTTAATGCATCTTTCCCTCTTACAAAACTTCTCACAAATAAATAAAGATACATATTGTGCGAATTAAAACGGCGTCCTTTGGGTGTGGGTAAAAGAAAATCTAAATATTTGCGTCTTGCTGCATTTTCTTTTAAATGCTTAACATCCGTAAACATATTTACAAATTTATAATAATTTGTATGATGTCTTTCTTCTACTGAAATCAACTGTTCCCATGGAAATAACGCATGACTCTTAAGTTTAGGTATAAAATACGCCATACCAAAGAAAATGATTGTTAATAAAATGGCGAAATATAATTGATTCCCTAAAACTAGATAATACGTTATAAAATTAAGTGAAAATATTAAGACATTTAATACCCATTGAGACAATCTCGCACGATACCATTGCCATTTTAAGCGTAATCCTAGAATAGGATGAATAAGCGCTAATACACTCATCACGATATAAGATACAACTAATTGTTGATTAAGCTTATAAAATAATGGAAACAATACAATTAATAACACTATTTGCAATATTATACGATTAAAATAACTATATCTTAGTCCTAATTTTATATAATCTTCCATATTCTTCTCAAAAGGAAGCAAAAATAACTTGTCAGCATCTTTTAAAAATGTTCGAAATGGAAAGATTGAAGTTAAAGCCATTACAATACTTGCTAAGAATGCATAATCTATATTTTTAGGAATATGTTGTAACCATTGACCATAACCTAATATAAAGGCTCCTAATAAAATAACTAAGAATACCGTAAAATGACCATTAAAAATAAATTTATTATAATAATGTTTTTCTTTCTTTATTGCATCATAACGTTGTTTAAATAATGCTATAGCTTCATTATTCATGTCGCTTGACCACCTTGCGTAACATGGATATAGATATCATCAAGAGTTTGATCTTTAAGACCCGTTTGTTCTCGTAGTTCCTTTAGATTTCCAAAAGCAACCACTTTTCCTTTATCTAAAATAATGAATCGATCACAATATCTTTCAGCAGTTGCAAGAATATGGGTACTCATTAGTACTGTACGGCCTTCGTTTTTCTTTTCAACCATCAAATCAAGCATAGATTGTATACCTAATGGATCCAAACCAAGAAATGGTTCGTCAATAATATAAAGTTCAGGATTGACAATAAATGCGCATATAATCATTACTTTTTGTTTCATTCCTTTTGAAAAATGGCTAGGAAAAACATTAAGTTCATTTTCAAGTCTAAATGTTTTTAGTAGAGGACGCGCACGTTTCATTGCTTCTTCCTCACTTATTTGATAAGCCATAGCAGTCATGGCTATATGTTCTTCTAATGTTAATTCTTCATAAATGACTGGTGATTCGGGAATATATGATAGTTTACGACGGTAGATTTCAATATCATCATTAATATTGGTATCTGAAATTGAAAGTGTTCCTTCCATTGGCGTTAATAATCCAAGCATATGCTTAATGGTAGTACTTTTTCCAGCGCCATTGAGACCAATTAATCCTACTATCTCACCTTTTTTTAATTCAAAATTTATATTTTCAATAACAGGACGTTTACCATATCCTCCTGTTAAATGTTCAACTTTAACTGTCATAAGGCACCTCCATGAGTTATATTGTACCAAAATCATTATATAACTACTAAAGTTTGCTATAACTCATTAGCGAATTTTTAAAATAACAATGTTATAATAATGAAGAAAAATAGGTTAAAGGAGTGCATTTAATTATGTCAGAAACTGTTTTTGGTAAAATTCTAACAGGTGAAATTCCAAGCTATAAGGTTTATGAGAACGATTATGTTTATGCATTTTTAGATATTTCTCAAGTTACTAAAGGACACACACTTTTAATTCCGAAGAAAGCTTCTTCTAATATTTTTGAAGTTGATGAAGAAACAATGAAACACATTGGAGCTGCTATTCCACAAGTAGCAAATGCTATTAAAAAAGCATTTCAACCTGATGGATTAAACATTATTCAAAATAATGGTGAATATGCTGATCAGTCAGTATTTCATTTGCACTTCCATTTCTTACCTCGATATAAAAATGACATCGATGGTTTTGGTTATCAATGGGAAACTCATGAAAATGAAATTAGCGATGAACAGAAAAAAGATATTGCTGAACAAATTAAAGCTCAATTTGAATAATTCTGCATATTGAATATCATTTACGGGTAATATAAAATGAAATCAATATGTCGATGTAATCATGATAGTAAGTAGCTTAAGTCAATCGTTACTTACTTCATAAGATGATATTATTTATTCTATAAACGACATAATAGTAAGGAGAATAAAAAATGAAAGTTACACGTGTATTATTTGGCATCGGTGTGGGACTTGCTTCTGGTATTGCTGTATCATGGATGAACCGTGATCAACAAAGATATAATGCTAATATCTCTGGACAAAAAGTTCCTACTGGTGCTCGCTCAGAATTAGAACGAGAAATCGAAACAATTAAACGTAGTTTTTATAATATTATTGACTATAGTAAACAAGTGAAAAATGACAGTGTACAACAAGGTAGCGATATTGCTAGCGAATTTAAGTCTTTAATTGGAGATTTTAAATCTGATATTAATCCTAATATTGAAAAATTAAAATCTCATATTGAAAACCTTCAAAATCGCGGCGAAGAAATTAGTAATACATTTTCAGAAGATAAGAATAATAACAAATAGAACTCTAACATTGAGTTCTATTTGGCTATGAAAAAATTTATATTAATAGATTTCGTTATAACTTTTTTATAAATATACAATCTGTAATATAAAAACATTGCTCTATATTACAATAGCTATTAAAAATTGTCTTGACGATAACTCAAGTTAGTTAGATAATACCTATCGTATATTAAACGACCTATTTCTGAGGTGGAGTTATGTTTTTATGTAAACGTCACATAGATATTCATGCGCGATTTGGTGTTCCAAGAATTGCTTTTTTGAGTATTGTCACAACTATTATTGCGTTTTTAGTTAGTTATGAGATTATGTATTATTTTGTAAAAACGCCTTTATCAGATAAATACTTTTTATTTCTAATATTATTTATCATTCTTATGTACCCTATTCACAAAACAATACATTTATTCTTCTTTTTACCTTATATTCATGCATTTAGATGGCACAAGTTGAATAAAAAAAAATGGCTTCCTTATTTTAATACGTATGTGAATACGCCTGTCCGCAAGTTTTATTTTTGCATTAATCTTATTTTGCCATTTTTAATAATTACAAGCATTTTAATTTTCCTAACTTATCATTTTCCAAGTTATGGACACTATTTTATGTTCTTACTTGCCTTAAATCTTGGTTTATCAGTTATGGATTTTTTATATTTAAAAATTATTCTTTTTTCAAAAGAAGGACAATTTGTTGAAGAACACCAAACAGGTATTAATTTACTGACAAAAGTACCATTCCATTCAAATATCTAATATATAAAGAATGGTAATTATAAACGTATTCAATCAAAATTAAGATACAGTCTACTGATTATTTTGAATATATTAAAAAGTCTATGATATTGAATGATATCATAGACTTTTTTTAATTATTTTTCATCTAATACTTTAGTTGTAAATCATCTTTTATTAATTGGTGGAATAATTATATTATGTTATAGTAACTTTGTTAACACACAAAAAGGAGCTATCAACTATGAAAATTATGAATAAACTCATTGTCCCTGTTACAGCAGGTGTTTTATTACTTGGAGGATGTAGTTCTCATTCTACAGATTCTAAAGATAATACATTAATTTCTTCAAAAGCTGGTAATGTAACCGTTAAAGATGTTATGGATAAAATTGGTAAAGACCAAATTGCTAGCACATCATTTAGTATTGAATTAAATAAAATATTAGCTGATAAATATAAAGATAAATTAGATACTAAGCGTATTGATGATGATATTAAAAAAGAAGAAAAGCAATATGGTGGTAAAGATCAATTTGAAAGTATGCTAAAACAACAAGGTATGACCCTTAATGATTACAAAGAACAGAAAAAATTATCTGCTTACCAAAAACAATTACTTAATGACAAAATCAAAGTTTCTGACAAAGAAATAAAAGATGACACTAAGAAAGCATCACACATTTTAATTAAAGTTAAATCTGATAGTGATAAAGAAGGTTTATCAGATAAAAAAGCAAAAGCAAAAGCTGAAAAAATTCAAAAAGAAGTTGAAAAAAATCCAAATAAATTTGATGAAATTGCCAAAAAAGAATCAATGGATGCTGCTTCATCTAAAAAAGGTGGATCATTAGGTTATGTTATTAAAGGACAAATGGTCGATAAATTTGATAAAGCTTTATTTAAACTAAAAGAAGGTCAAATTTCAGACATTGTTAAAACAGAATACGGCTATCACATCATCAAAGCTGATAAAGAAGATGACTTTAATAAACAAAAATCTCAATTAAAAACAAAAATTATTGAACAAAAAGTTCAAAAAAATCCAAAATTATTGACTAATGCTTATAAAGACTTATTGAAAGAATACAACGTAGATTATAAAGATAGTGATATTAAAAAATCTGTAGAAGATACTATACTTAATCCAGAAAAATTAAAAGAACAACAAAGTAATTCATCTTCAGCAGGTTTATCTTCATAATTTTCATAAATTAAAAATGCCTGAGACATTATGAGTTGTCTCAGGCATTTTTAATTTATTAGCAGGCAATGATTGAATTGAAGATACGCTTGTATCAAACTTTTTTCAATACTAGTGAATTCAACATAGAGACTTTTATAAACAAAGTCAACGGCCCAAAGAAAGTTGAAGCTCAGGAGCCAAGTGAGACGGACGAATTCAAAATAAATTCTATCTCATTCTTCTTTTTCATCTATTTAAATTAATCTAATTTCTCTGGATTATAAAACTGACGATTATCCATACCGAATATTCTTTCAGTAAATTGCCCTTTTTCTGTTTTCTTAAATGCTTTATCGAACATATTCATTTTTGCATCAATGTTGTCAATAAAGAATAAAATTTCTGCTTCTTTTAGATGTGGCAATTTAGGAGAACCAAACTCCATTTTTCCATGGTGAGCTAAAATCATATGTCGCAATAACATGACTTCTTCACTGTCAATGCCAAGTTCTTTTGCCGCCTCAGCAACTTCATCACTTGCTATTGAAATATGTCCAAGCAAATTACCTTCTACCGTATATGTTGTTGCAACTGGTCCACTTAATTCTCTTACTTTACCAATATCATGTAACATAATCGCGCTATATAACAAACTTCTATTTAATAATGGATAGATATCACACAATGATTTTGCAATTTTTAACATTGTTAATACATGATAACTTAATCCTCCTGCAAAGTTATGATGATGTGAACTGGCTGCAGGATAAGTAAAGAATTTATCTTGATATTTTTTTAATAAATGACGCGTAATACGTTGTAAATGTGCATTTTCAATTTCTAAGATAAAATGTGATAATTCATCTTGAATTTCGTTAGGTGAAAGTGGTGCACCATCTACAAAGTCTTGTGTTGTCACTCCATCTTCTGCTGTTGCTAATCGAAATTGATTGACTTTCATTTGTTTACGGCCACGATAGTTAATAACATCCCCTTTTACCCATACAATGATTTCTGGTTTAAGGATTTTCATATCATCTTTTGTGACAGTCCATAGTTTAGCTTCAATATCTCCACTTTTATCTTGAAGATATAATGTCATATAGTCTTTACCTTGTGCTGTTACACCTTGTGTTGCTCTGTGGATTAAGAAAAAATTCTCAACCGAATCACCAGGATTTAATTTTTCTACGTTTCTCATCGTTTACCGCCTTCCTCATTTTTATTTAATATCAGCATTTCTCGAGAAGGAATCGTAGTATCTTTTGTACAAGTAAAGTACAATACTTGATATTCTTGAGATAATTCTCTTAAATAGTTTAACATCATTGATTTTCTTTGTTGATCAAAATGTACGAATGCATCATCAATAATAATTGGGAATGGATAATATGGTTTCAACACCTTAATTAAACTAAGTCTCAATGAAATATATAGCAACTCTTTCGTTGATTGACTTAATTCAAGTGGATGATACATTTGTCCATTTCGATGTTTAACTTTAATTGAATCATTTTCATAAGTAATTAGATTATATTTACCATCAGTTAATGTTTTGAAAATGTTAATGGCTTCATCTATCACATAGGGTAGTCGTTTATCTTTAATTTGTTTAATGTGCTCATTAATTAGTGTCTCAAGATAACTTAGGCTCGCCCAATCTTTAGCAATATCATTCATTCTATTTTTTAAATTATAATATTGATGACGCAATTGAGATAGTGTTTTATCTGTTTCCATTTGATGAATACGTGCAGAAAGGTCACTCACTTCAGTTTGTTTCTCCAAATATTTATCATTATAATCGTCAACTTGTTGAGCTAACATTTGATCTTCTTCTTCTAATTGAGCAGTTGTTTTTTCACTTAAAACAGAACTATCTTCATAAGAGAATTCATGATTATTTAAATAGGTAGATAAATCATTGAATCGTGATAGTTGTTGTTGATAACGTTGATAAGCTTCGTAATGTTGATAATATTGTTCTTCATTTTGAACTTCGATATATTTAAACAACTCATTTATAGTTGTTTTATTTTCATCCAAACGACTTTCTAACTGTTTTAATTCTTTACTTAATAAGGTTAATTGATTTTGTAATCGCGTTTTCTTTTCTTTTTTACTTTCATACTGAGAAATCCAACGTTTCAAATCATTAAATAATGAAATTTTATTAAACTCGTCAAAACTATCTTTAGTAACATCCTGAGCATGATCATAGAAGTTTATTAAATTTTGATTTAACTCTAAGTTCTCTAATAATATTTTATTAAGTTGTTTATCATTAGCTTTAAGTTGATTCATTGTTTTCAAACTATCTACTAAACGTTCATCTGACATTCTATCTGATACTTTAATGTCTTGTTTAACTTCAGAAATATCCTGTGTTAATGACTCAATTGAAGACTGCATATCCGATAAAATCGAATGTTGATGGTTAAGTTTATTAGAAAGTACTGTTTTAGTATTATTAGCATTATTCCAACGTTCACGTAATTGGTACTGATCATCTAGATTAAAATCTAAATCGTATTTATCTTCAAGTGTTTTAAGTTGCTGTTCTAAATCACTAATTTCACCACTGATTGTTTCACTATAATCAATATCTTTGTTTTTACTGAAGAATAAACCAACTAAAAATATTACAGTAAGAATTGTAAAGATAATACCAAAAGTAATACTAGTTGTAATAAATGCAAAAATAGTTAAACCAGCACTTATCAAAGCCAAAATAATGAAACTTATTTTCAACCATTGATATCGCTTTTGCTTTCTCTCTTTTTCTGATTCAAAAGATGCTTTTAATTTTGAATATAAATTTTCTTTTTCATGCAATTCTATTTTTTGCTGATTATATTCTTTTTTCTTTTCAATTGCTGTTTCAGAAACGAGTTCACTTTCTAATGACTTAATTTCTTTTTCAATTTCTTTTTGTTCAATATTATGCTCATCAATCGTACGTTCAACTTGTTGCTTTTGATTTAATTGATGATTACGATTTTTAATTTTTTCACTTATATAATCTTTCATTGTTTCAGAAGTATCTACTTCATGATGCACTTCATTCCAACCGATACCATCTTTTAATGTTTGCTGAGAATGTTCGAAAGTTTCTATTTCCTTTTTTAAAGCCTTAGCTTTTAATTCAGATTGCTTGATATCACTTTCTTGTTGATAAAGATGATACATATTACTTACAGTTCTATCATTAGGCATCTGAATTAAATTAAATTCTTTTTCTAGTTGTCTTATCTTCTCATCCCTTAATCCTATATCTCGATCAAGTGATTGTTTATATTTTAATGCAGTTTCATATCGTTCAATACCTTGTTCTGGGAACTTCAAAGGTTCGATATTTAAATGATGCTCAAGTGATTTCCATTCTTGCGCATGAGCATGAAGTCCTAACTGCTTTTGCTTATTTTCATGCATTTTTGATAATTGCTTAAGATTTTCTTTTAAATGAGAAAGATGGCGTTCTGATTTATCTTTTTCATCTATAAGACGTTGATATTCGTCTAATTTGGTTTCTTCATCTCTTATTTGTGCTTCTAATTGTTTTAGTTCTTCAATTTGTTGATTTAGAATTGGGTTCTTTCCAGCTTTTTTATAAAGTGTAGTCTTTTTCTGATTAACAATTTGCCCCATAGATGTAAATTCAGAAGATCCTAAAGCACCAGCTTCTAATAAATAGCTTTGTAATTGTTGTTCGTCTAAGTTTCGATGAATATCTTGTAAACCAAGTACATTAAATGAAAATATTCCTTGATATGTCTTTTTTGAAATATAGTTTAATTTCTTCTTAAGCCATGCTTCATCTCTTATCAATCCATTTTCTAAATAAACTTTTACATCACCTTGAACACTGCCTTTTACACGCTCAACTTCAATTTCAGATTTGTCGTCTAAAATAAGTGTTAGCTTGCCTCCATACTGATTTCCCAATCTAGGTTCTAAACGCGGTTCTTTTTCTTTCGTTGTGGGAAAACCAAATAGAATTGAGTGAATAAAAGATTGTATGGTTGATTTACCTGCTTCGTTTTCCCCATAAATTTCAGTAAAGTTCTGATTTAATTCAATCTTACGTTGTACGAATTGACCATAACCATATATTTCAAGTGATTTAATAATCAATTTCTTCACCTCTCATATCTGCTTTCAATATTCTCTCAGCTCGATGAATGAGTTTTGCCTTATTGAAAGTGGTGTAGTCTTCTAAATATTTTGAAGCTCTTGGATTTAAATATAAATCTGTTATTGCCTCTTCAAACACTTTGTCATCATTTATGAGTTCTTTAGAAAATTCATTTATAAGAGGTGTTTCTTCATTCTGTATATAATTAAGAATAATATCTTCAATGACAACAAAATCATATTCATTTTCTTCATATTCACTAATCATTTCTCTTATTTGAAGAATATCTTGTGTTGATAACATTTTGTCATTATCTATATTAATCGTCAATCTATAAAATGCTTTACCTTGTTCACGAACTTGTGTCTTAAACTTTTGAATTTCCTCATAGATACCTTGTTTTGAAATTTTATCAGTCTTAATTGTAGCTTCTTCAAAACGTATAAACTGAGTTGGGATAAAAGTTGTTTCAAGATGTAGATGATCCCCTTCTACAAGCAAACAACCTTTACTTCCTAATTCACCAAAGTGGCGTCCTTGAATATTACCTGAATAATGAATAGGCGGCATGTCACTTAGTTCTTGACGTTGATGAATATGACCGAGTGCCCAATAATGATACAGTTTATGATTAAGATCTTCTAACATAAATTCAGTATACCGCTGTGTTATTTTAGATTTACTATAAGTTCCATGAAGCATTCCTATATGTATACCATTACTTCCTTGACTAGATGGATATTCATCAATTTTATTTTCATAACTTGTATTGTTTTGATAACTAAAACCATGAATATAAATTTGTTCTCCAGCTTTGGTAATCGCTTGATAGGTTT
Source organism: Staphylococcus sp. HMSC070D05 (assembly GCF_001815595.1). NCBI lineage: Bacteria > Bacillati > Bacillota > Bacilli > Caryophanales > Staphylococcaceae > Staphylococcus > Staphylococcus sp. HMSC070D05. The sequence continues at coordinate 15,180 of NZ_KV821111.1, forward strand.
CAACACGATTTGAAAATACTGATACATTATTAGGCCAATCATCTGTAATTCTAGTTGTTAAAGGATCATGATTACCATGACATACGTATACAAATATTTGTTCTTTTTCTAGACGTTTAAATTGCTCTTTTAAAAAAATTTCAGCACGTAGTGTACGGTTTTCACTATCAAATAAATCACCTACAATTAACATAAAATCAACATCTTCTTTTAATGCTACATCTACAATTTTTTTAAAGCTCTCATAGGCACTTTTTTGTACATCTTCAAAAATACGTGTCGATAATTGTTGTTTAGATTTAAAAGGGCTATCAAGATGCAAATCTGCACAGTGAATAAATTTAACCATTAATTTAAGCTCCTTAATTGTTTGATAAGGTATCTTTATGTATTACTATATTTTATCATATCTTATGAATATGGGTCGATGAACTTTGACATAAAAAAACTACGCGATTTTATGAAAAAATCGCGTAGTGTCCATTACTTAAATTATTAATTAGTCAACGTAAATTTCGTCTAAAGGTTTTACAATAATTTGATTAATTTCTTGGAAAACTTGACTCATTTTTTGTTCTGCTTGCATTAATTGTGAAATATTTTCATCTTTTTCAATAGCTTGAGCTTGTTCTTGAGCTTTAGCTAATTCCTCTTCAGGAATTTCTTGACCTTGCATTTGTTGTTGTTGGAATTTCATTTGAGTTTCGCGGAATTCATCGAATAATTTTTTAGATTCTTCATTTTCTTTAACTTTAGCAAAAGCATCTTTAATAGCTTTGTATTCATCACTATCTCTTAATGCTTGTTCTAGTTGATTTGCATGATCATATAAATTTACTGCCATTTTAAATTGCACTCCTTCGTGTAATAATGATATTTTGACAACTCTTTAATACCATAACATATTATGATTAGTTATACAAAAATTGCGATTAAACCTTGGAAAAGACCAATAATACCACCTAAAATAAATCCTAATAAGGTAATTAATTTTAATTCTTTATTAGCAATTTCAATAATCAACTTTTCAATGTAATCTAAATCAAATGTATTGATTTGACCTTCTACTAATTTACGTAGATTAATTTTTTGCATTATAGTTGAGAGATGTTTAGAGGCTTGACTAATAATAAGTTGTGTAACTTTATCTGATAACGTTGTCTCTATATATTGCATTAATCTTGGTGATAGTTGATTAAGCGGTTTATCTATTTTTTCATTTAAATTTAAATATGACATAATAAGTAATGTAACTGAGTCTGATAGTTTTGAAAATTGAGCCTCATCAATAATTTTCTTAAGTGGTTGTCGTTTTAGCGTTTCATATTCATTATCAATCACTTGGTTTACAATACGTTTTGCTTTAGGATGATTGGTTAAACGAATCAATTCATGTTGTATTCTATCTGCTATACTTTCTTTTGTCATAAACATTTGTAGTAATCCAACGATTTTACCTTTTTCATTAAAAAATGTATCAAGCATGTCATAAATATCACGAGCGCCTTTATCAGATGACAAATAAACACGTGCTCTTTCGCATAATAAATCTCCTAATGACTCAACTTTCTTATCAATCATTCGCTTAGTTTCTTTTGGTAGTAAGTTAATCACTTCTTCATTTCGATGATCATTATAAAAAACTAATAGCTTGTGTGAAATTGTATCTTCTAATTTCTCATTGATTAAGTCATCTATTTTAACATCAAACTTCTCAGCGAAGTATCGAATTGTAGCTTGATCACTTTTTAATTTCGCTATTTGCTCTTTAACTAATTCATTAATCGTTTCTTTAGTGTTTGTTTCATTTAGTTTGTTGTGAATCAATGTTTCTGTAATGAGATGTTCTTCAATCACTTGTCCTATCTTTGTAGCTATTTCATCTCTTCTTTTAGGTATTAAACCAGGTGTAAATGGGATTCGCATATTAAATATATAATGAGCTTTATAGGGATGAAACAACATTCTAATAGCTATAACATTTGTGACACCGCCAATGATTGCTCCTATTACTATCATAAAGATGACCACTAATACTGCTTGCATTTAAATAACTCCTTAATTTTTATATAAGCAATAGCAAAATTATACCATGACAAATATAAACTTCATAACTTAATTGTTTAACGTACATTTTTATTTACAAATTTTTGAAATAAAAAAATAATGAATTCATCGCAAAATGACAGTGAATTCATTATTAATTAAAGATAGTGATTCAGTTGAAGGTCAACTCTTCTATCACAATATCTTATTTATATTAAAATTAAACGTGCATTAATTCTTCTTTAGCATTTCTATTAAAGTAAGTTTCTGCTTCTCTTAATTTAGATGTTCCAAAAATAGGTTGTTTTTCAGGGTTAAGCACTCTGTAGATATTACTTACTTTATTACTTTGTAAAATAAATCCATTGCGAGTTTCCATTGTATTCCAATAAATATCACTTGTTGTGGAATGATTAGGATATGCACAATGATTTCTTGAAATTGTTTGTACAATTTCTAATGGATCACAACCAAATGTGTTATTTAAAACATCTGAATCTCTAAATAAAGCACAAATTGATACACAAGTTGTCCAGTTTGGTAATACACGTTCTTTCTCGATTTGAACAAGTGTTTTTTTAGAAAGACCTATTGTTTGTGCCATAGTATCTTGTGTGTATCCTGCTTCAATACGCACCATTTTAAATTTTGTTTGAATTAAATCAGTAAAACTCTGTCTATCCATTACTCTTCTCTACCTTTCTAATAGGAGTTATTTTATCCGGACGCAAGAAATTGCAATAATACACATTTCTTGAAACACAAATTACATCTTAATATATTTTCAATAAAATGAAAAGAGAAATTTTTGTTTTTACGTATAATTTTATAAATGGCAAAATTATCAAAATAATTAAACTAATAAAATAAATCATTTATCTATGATTATCCCATTTTAAAAATGTCGTTTTTATTTCTAATAGGCCTATTTAATTTATATTAATTTATTTTCAATAGCATATATAGCAGCTTGTGTACGATCTGAAACTTGCAATTTATTAAATATATGACTGACATGTGTTTTAACTGTTTTCTCAGATACAAATAAACTTTTTGCAATATCTTTATTTGTCTTACCTTTCACCATTTCTTTTAATACTTCCATCTCTCTTTTAGATAATTTATTATTAAAGTGTGGTTTTTCATGCATTGCATCAATTACATTTTTAGCTTTTGGATGTATTATTTTCTCATCATTTAATACTTTAGTAATAGTAGCAATCAGCTTTTGTGGTTCAACATCTTTAATTTCATAACCATCAGCGCCTTCATTAATGGCAGACATAACATATTCATTATCCACATAACTTGTAAGCACTAACACTTTTATGTAAGGATAATATTTTTTTATATAATGCGTCACTTCAATACCATTCATATTGGGCATAACTAAATCTAATAGTACTAAATCAGGAATATTATTCTCATTTAAATATTCAATAAATGATTCACCATCTGAAAAACTTGCTTGTATATCTAAACCCTCAACTGTTGAAATTAGAAATTCTAGTCCTTGTCTAACGATGTGATGATCATCGATTAAAACGATACTTGCCAAATTTATCACCTACTTTAAATTGGGATATTAAGAAAAATAGTTGTTCCCATTTGTTTATCTGATTGTATGTTAAGTTCTCCGTATAAACTATGAATACGTTGTTTTATATTTTTTAGACCATGCGTTGTTCGATTTAAGTCATCACTCACATTAAATCCTATTCCATCATCATGAATTTTAATATATAATTGATGTTCATTTTGTTGAATGTTAATAGATACATGATTCGTTTGTGCATGTTTCTTCGTATTATTTAGAGCTTCTTGAATCATTCGATACACATTTTCTTCAACTAAATTGGATAATTTTATCAACCCTCTTACTTCGATGTTTAATTTTAAATCTAACATATTCGCATAATGTTCAATTGCATTCACTAGCCCATGTTCTAAACCAATTGGCTTAAGTTGCCAAATTAACGCACGCATTTCATATACTGCGTTTTGACTTGTATCTTCAATCATCTTAAATGCTTTTTTAGCTGTTCTATCCTCTGTGATATCATGTGCAGCATGAGCGGTTAGTTTTAATGAAAAAAGCATTTGGTTAACTGAATCATGTAAGTCACGCGCTAGTCGATTTCGTTCACTTATTCGTGCTGCTTCTTTTTCTTGGTCTGTTAAATATATACGTTTAATTGCGGAGCCTATTTGTAAAGCTACTGATTCTAGTAACTCTAAATCATCTTGACTATATACTACAGTATGAGGTGTTGCGACATTTAATAATCCATACTGTTCATCTCCTGATCTAAGTGGTACTGTCGCATGATGCGTGATGAGATAATCATCTTTTTCACTTTCTTGGTTAGCTAAATTGATTCTTGAACAATTAATAATATTAGATGCTTTTGTTAAATTTTTATGATGATAAGCATTTACACACCAACACGTATCATTGTTTAAATACTTACAATTATTATTTTTTAATGAATGAGGTAAGTCAGTGCTAGCTACAAGTTCTTGTTCACCCTTTTTATTGATAAAAAAAATCCAACCTGTTGTAAAACTGCTACCATTGATTAAATAATCTAATGCTTTATTCATCATATTATATAATTCAGTTTCTTCATTAAGATATTCTGCAATTTCTTTTAATAATGCTAATCGTGTCGGTTTTTCCATATTTTCGCCCCATTTTGTTATTTTGCGTTTATTATTATATCGTTTATTTTTAAAATTTAAAAATAGACTAATGAAAACAATTATAATTATCATTGTAAATTATGATATGATTAAACAGAATATAATAGGAGGATATTATGAAATTCAATGTACCTGAAACTTTCAATAATGATACGTTACGTGAAATTTTTCAAAAGTTAAAACTACCAAAAAAAGATTTACACCAATTAAATATGTCTAAAGATATCACGATTAATCAACAACCTAGTAAATTGACAGATAAAGTTGTCACAAATGATGTTGTTTATATTCCTACCCCTGAAGAAAAAAGTAATTATTTACCAAGTTATCGTTACGCGCAGATTGCATATGAAGATGACGATTTAGCTATTGTAATGAAACCTAAAGGGGTTAAAACTCATCCAAATGATTTAAAAGAAAGTAATACACTAATGAATCATATTATCTATACTATGGATAGTGATTACGTTGAACCGATTCATCGTCTAGACCAAGAAACTGTTGGTTTATTAATTGTTGCTAAAAATCCTTTAATGAAAAAAATACTAGATAGAATGCTTGAAGAGAATCAAATTACACGTATTTATCGTGCAAATGTAAAAGCATTACTTCCTCTAAAACCCCAAACAATTGATATGCCAATCGGTAAAGATAAATTTCATCCTAATAAGCGTCGTATTTCTAATACCGGACAACGAGCTATCACTCATATCTTAACATCAAAAATGATTAAAGAAGGCGTTTGTCAATTGGAAATAAAATTAGATACAGGTCGTACCCATCAAATACGTGTACATTTAGCAGAAATTGGTCATCCTGTTATAGGTGATCCATTATATGGAGATGCTACCTTACGTCAATTAGAATTGAATAGTTATAAGATTGAATTCACTCACCCACTTACTCAAGAATTGATTTCTGTAAGTTTAGATGATGAATAAATTTTAAAAATGCTCCTTTTAGATAACGCAGATTAAAGCATTATCTTTAAAAGGAGCATTTCAATTGATAATGTTATTTTAATGAGGATCGACCATATCTTCTGGTTTAATCCATTTCTCGAATTGTTCTTCTGAAACGTAGCCAGAATTAATTGCAGATTCTTTAAGTGTTAAACCTTCTTTATGAGCTTTTTTAGCTATTTGAGCTGCTTTTTCATATCCAATATGGGGATTTAGTGCAGTTACAAGCATCAATGATTGATTTAAATATTGATTGATATTTTCTTCAATTGGTTCAATACCTATAGCACAATTTTTATTAAATGTTTCCATTCCATCAGCTAATAAGTAAATAGATTGCAATGTATTATGAAGAATCACAGGTTTAAATACATTAAGTTCAAAATTACCTTGAGAACTCGCTATCCCTACTGTCGTATCATTTCCTATCACTTGTACTACAACCATTGTTAGCATTTCACATTGTGTTGGATTAACTTTACCTGGCATAATTGATGACCCTGGTTCATTTTCTGGAATTGAAATTTCTGAAAGTCCGGCTCTAGGTCCTGAAGCAAGCCATCTTATATCATTTGCTATTTTCATTAAATCTGATGCCAATGCTTTTAGTGTTCCATGAAGTTGTACCACTTCATCATGTGAAGTTAAAGCATGAAATTTATTTTCAGATGAAACGAATGCATAGCCTGTATGTTCTGAGATATATTTAGCTACTTTATCTCCAAATTCTGGATGTGCATTAATTCCTGTTCCAACTGCTGTTCCACCAATAGCTAAATTTAAAATATGTTGTTTAGATTCACCCAATAATTGTTCACATTTATCTAGCATATAACGCCACCCACTGATTTCTTGTCCTAATCGAATTGGAGTGGCATCTTGTAAGTGAGTTCTACCAATTTTAATAATTGATTGATATTGGTTTTCTTTTTCTTTAAACGTGTCTCGTAAATGTTTTAAAGCAGGTTCTAATTTCGTTTCAATTTCATGGTATAAAGCAACATGCATAGCTGTTGGGAATGTATCATTCGAACTTTGAGATTTATTAACATCATCATTGGGATGAATCGATTCATCGCTATTATGTTCTTTTAAGTACTCATTAGCCACATAACTTACGACTTCGTTCACATTCATATTACTTTGAGTACCGCTTCCAGTTTGCCATACAACTAAAGGAAAATGACCATCAAGTTCTCCTTTTAAAATTAAGTCACAAGCATAAATGATAGCATCTTTCTTAGTATCACTTAATTTTCCTAATTCATGATTAGCAAGCGCGGCACCTCTTTTTAACTGAGCAAAACCATAAATCACTTCAATAGGCATATATTCTTTACCTACAGGAAAGTTACGCTTACTTCTTTCAGTTTGTGCGCCCCAATATTTATCAGATGGTACTTCAATTTCACCAAACGTATCATGTTCAATTCTTACAGACATTCAATAATCCCCCTTATTTATTATTTAGTAATAGTATATCATTAATAAAATTAATGTAGCAATTCGAATATAAAGCGGTTTCATTTATAAAAATAAAACACATGAAGTTGTATCACTTCACGTGTTCAGGAATAAATCTTATTCATATTTATATTTTACTGCTTTTACAACTGAAATAGCACTTATTATATACAAAATAGCGCCTATGACAAGCGTAACAGGACTTATCTTCACTAATGTACCTAAAACTCCACCTAAACTTCGATAAAAATCATTAAGTGTATATGCCAAGATGCCTGTTACAATTAATATACATATTACACTAATCATAATCCCTTTTTGATTACTCTTAATGAATGGATGAGCAGTTGCATTATCAATTAAATCTTTTGATAAATTCAATTGTAATTGAATCACTTTAAACAACACCGGTAGATAGAGTGCTCCTAGAGCAATGGGAAAACCTTTAATAGAAATTAAGCTAACAATGATTGTAATAATTGTTAAAGGTAGCCAATACTTATGTAACATATTTTTATCTCCTTCATTTTCATTAAAATATATTGTATCATAAGTTATATTACGTAAAAAAAGCATTTTAATTAATCTACCTAAACAATTAATTAAAATGCTAAAATATATTAATTTAAATCTGAACGAGTTTCTGAATCATGTGTTTGATTATATTTATTTTCATCATTTTCTTCAGAGATTTGTTCCATTTCTTTTCCTAATGCTTCTAAATCATCCATATTTTGAACCATTGCATTTTCGTCTTCATGATAATTACGTTTACTATCTTTACTCATAAAAATAACCTCACAATAAAATTAAATATTATGCAAATCTCGCTGTGAAGTAATCTTTAACATCTTCCGGTAATCCATCAGCAGCAGCTCTGTCTAAAACAACTGTTACCATACGATGTACTTTTAAATCAGCTGGTAAGAAGTTTGATTTGCCATTTTCTTCATATAATCGTTTGATAACTTCACTTTTTTCAGCACCCGTTACAACTAAGATAATTTCGCGTGCCTTCATCAAACCTTGACGAATATTAACATCTAAATGTCCAGAGTTATCAATTGAAACAACTTGTAAAGTCAGTTTACCTTTATTTTCTTTTGTTTTAATTTTATCATTGATTAATGATTCGGCATCATCATCAAGACTAATAGAGTATACTTGCTCAGAAGGTACACCTAAAGCTTCATAGAACGAATGATTATCATCATAATCAAGAATATTAATTTGACTAAAATCTACAGCGTTACGATCAACTGATTTTTTTAGTTCATCTAATACAGGTGCAGAATCCTTGTTTAAATGGAAACCAGCAATGGTAGTTGGGTTATTGTTAAATTGTTTTCTAATAATATCTCCAGCGTAATCTGCTGCATGTTGTTTATCTTCAAATACTTTAAAATTCATTGCCATAATAATTACACTCCTCTAAATGTAAAGTTCAACTAAAATAATTCATTTATTTACTAAATTACCCTATTTAAGGGGGTATCAAACTATTTTAAAATTTTTATAATAATTCATTAATAAATATAACATTTTTTATTCTATTATAGTAATAATTTTAAATTCTACTTTAATCCTGGGAAGTTTTGTTGTCGCAATGCTTCATAAATCAATAAAGCAGCAGTATTAGATAAATTTAAAGAGCGAATATGCTCACTCATAGGAATTCTTAAAGCAGTATCTGCATATTTCTCTTTTACCCAATCTGGTAAACCTGTTGTTTCTCTACCAAAGATAAAGTAATTTTCTATTTCAGTATTTGAAAAATCAAAATCACTATAAGTTTGTTTACCAAATTTAGTAAGTAAATAATATTTACCATTTGTCACTTCGAAAAATGATTCAATGTTTTCATGATAAGTGATATTAACATGTTCCCAATAATCTAATCCAGCTCGTTTTAGCATCTTGTCATCTGTACTAAAGCCTAATGGTTTAATTAAATGCAAGTGTGTATTGGTACCTGCGCACGTACGTGCGATATTTCCAGTGTTTGCAGGTATTTCTGGTTGGAATAACACAATATGGTTTGTCATTTTATTTCCTCATTTCTAGTCCTTTTCTCATTTCAACTTGAACTTCTTCAATCTCATTATCATAGTGCTCATAAATAAATGTTCTTGCATCATTGCCAAGTATTTGGCCAATAGCCCAATATGCTGTTCCTCTTATCATGGGTCTTGGATCATTCAATGCCACTTCCTTTAATTCAGGAATAGCCGCCTCTTCACCAAAATGTGCAAGTGCAATCATTGCATTCCGCTGTATAGGTTTCTTACCTCTCCATGCTCCTGCCAAATGGCCATAAGTATTTTTAAATTCTTTATTACTCATTTGTAACAATGGAACTAAACGTGGCTTTAATATTTCAGGTTCTAAAATAATATCTTCGTGGGTTGTATTAATCCTTCTATTTTTCGGACAAACTTGTTGACAAGTATCACAACCGTAAAGACGATTACCGATTTTATATCGATACTCATCTTTTAAATATCCTTTAGTTTGAGTTAAAAAGCTGATACATTTTTGAGAATTCAGTTGACCATTCCCTACTAAAGCGCCCGTTGGACATCTATCTACACAAATTGTACAATCCCCACAACTGTCTAATATAGGATCATCTGGTTCAAAAGGAATACTAACTAACATTTCTCCTAAATATGTCCAAGTTCCTAGTTTTGGATTAATAACAAATCCATTTCTACCAACGAATCCTAATCCTGCTCTTTCAGCTACAGCGCGATCTGAAAGTACTCCAGTGTCAACCATACTTTTTATTTCGACATCAGGAACCTTAGATTGAATAAATTCACTTAATTTATCTAATCTTTTTTTCATAATTGAATGATAATCTTGACCCCAAGAGGCTCTCGCAAACATTCCTCTTCTATCGCCTTTTACACTTTTTGGTGCTCCCTTTAGTTTATTTGGATAACCAACAGCAATAGCTATGATAGAACGCGCTGTGGGTAAAGATAATTTGGGCTCTGTTCTCAATGCAATATCTGACTCTTCAAAACCTGATGCATAACCTTTTTCATGATAATCTACTAACTTTTGTTTCAGTTCATCGAAAGGATCAGCGGTAGTAAAACCAATACTATCTATACCAATGGAATACGCATAGTCAATGATTTCCTGTTTAAGTTGATGGTTCATCAACACTCTTGCCTCCTATAAAAAAGTCCATAGAACATTTTAACATAATCTTAATTTTTTATGATATTAAATATTTTTATAAATAAAAAAGAATCTGAGATATACTTTGAAGTGTCTCAGATTCTTTAACTTTGAGAATTTCATAAAGAAAGTCTATGTTTATAATTCAGAATAAATACTATCTTCTTTTCTTAATTAACTTTTATTACTTTTTAGATATAAAACCTTATAAGTGTTTTATTAGTCTTCACATACAACATGCTATAATACTTTCGCCAAAAAGTTTTTAGTTCTTTCATGTTTGGGATGATTAAATAATTGATCAGGTGTTTCACTTTCAACGACATATCCATCTGCCATAAATATTACTTTATCACCAACATCTTTAGCAAAACCCATTTCATGAGTGACAACCACCATTGTCATACCCTCTTTAGCTAAATTTTTCATAACTTTAAGTACTTCATAAACAACTTCAGGATCAAGGGCTGATGTTGGCTCATCAAATAATATGACATCTGGATGCATAGCTAAAGCTCTTGCTATTGCTACTCTTTGTTTTTGCCCGCCAGAGAGTTGAGAAGGATATGCGTTAGCTTTCTCTTCAAGCCCTACTTTTTTTAGAAGTGCTTTACCTTCAATTTCTAGCTTTTTTAAATCAACTTTTTTTAACAACTTAGGTGCTAAAATGACATTTTCTAATACTGTTTTGTGAGGAAATAAATTGAAATTTTGAAATACCATTCCCATTTTTTGACGTAATTCATTTAAATTTATATTTTTATGTGTTAATTCTTTTCCTTCAAAAATCACTTTTCCATTTGATGGCGTTTCTAATAAATTCATACATCTTAATAATGTACTTTTACCACTTCCAGATGGCCCTATAATGGCTACAACTTCCCCTTTATTAACCTCTAAATTAATATCTTTGAGTACTTCATTTTTATTAAATGACTTATTTAAACTTTGAACTTTAATCACTGGCTTTCATTCTCCCTTCGATTAAACTCATACCTCTGGACAATGTAAATGTTAAAATAAAGTACATTATCGCAGCGATAATTAACGGTGTAAAAGGATCAAATGAAATACCTTGTACAACCTGAGCGTTAAACATAATTTCTCCTACTCCAATAGTAGAAACAATAGATGATTCTTTAATTAGTGTTACAAATTCATTACCTAACGCTGGTAAAATATTTTTAATTGCTTGGGGTAAAATGATATATCTCATTGTTTTAGAATAATTTAATCCTAAACATTGAGCTGCCTCTGTTTGTCCTTTATCAACAGCATTAATTCCAGCTCTAAATATTTCCGCAATATAAGCAGAAGAATTAATAACTAGTGCGATAGTACCACATACTAATGCTGAAACATCTAAACCTAGAACAGCTGTCGTTCCAAAGAAAACTAAAAATACTTGAACTAACATCGGTGTTCCTCTTAAAAATTCTATGTAAATAGAGACAATCCATGACAGCAATTTAAATTTACTCAATTTAGCTAAAGCAATTAAAGCTCCTAATACTGCCCCTAATACTACACCAATCATTGATATTAATATTGTATTTTTAAGTCCTTTGATGAAAAATGCACCATACTTATCAAAAAAACTACTATCGTCTTGCATATCTTTAGAAGCTTTGTCCATGTATTTGTTAATTAAATGTTGGTCATTTACTTCCTTAATAGATTTATTGACATTTTCTAAAAGAATAGGTGAATTTTTTGGCACAGCTATGACATTATCTTTCTTTTCTTCATTAAAATTCACATTAGCTATCATTAAGCTATTATTTTGTTTTACATATGCTTCAGCAACGGGTTTTTCTATTACCAACCCTTCTACCTTATTACTTTTAACTGCAAGAATAGCATCTGGTAGACGATTTAATGAACTAATGTCTGCATTCTCTATTTCTTGTTGAGCAATTTTTTCTTGTTCAGTCCCTTTTTGTGCCGCAACTTTTTTATTAGAAAAGTCTTTTAATGTATGAAATTTATTTTTATCGCTTTTTCTAATAAGCATTACATTGCCCGTTTTAGTATAAGAATCCGAGAAATCAACTTCTTTTTTTCTTTCTGGTGTTGAAGTCATACCAGAAATAATAACATCAATTTTTCCCGTTTTTAATGCACCGAGTAAACTATCAAATTGCATATTCACAATTTTTAATTTTAAGTGATTATCTTTAGCAATTTTTTTAGCTAAATCAATATCTATACCTGCGTATTCACTCTTACCTTTTACCGTCTTTTCAAATTCAAATGGTGCATAATCAGCTGATAATCCTACCCTTAATTCTCCACTTTCCTTAATTTTTTCCCATTTTGCATCTTGATCAGCGTGAGCCATAGGTTCTATATTTATAAAGGTCAAACTAATTAAGATTGCTATGATAATTGTTTTAAAAAAATATTTCATATAGCAACCTCCTATAACTTTTTAATTATTATACATAATAAAGAATTAATATGCAATATAAATTCCAAACAAAAAAAGCATCTATATTACTATAGATGCTTAAATACCATTAAAATAATGTTATTGATGCGTAATTTCAAATCTGTAAATAGTATCATTATATGATGATATAAACTTTTTGCATAATTCATGAATAATAAAAGCACTAATGAATGGAACAATAAAATAACCTAATGCTAATAGAATAATATTAAAGGTTGAATCACCTGGCATTCTATTAAACGCATTAATTGGACCAACTAATCCTGTATAACCAAATCCAGCTGATAATGGTGTTCCTTTTATACCAATGAAGTATGTTAACAAACCTGAAATAATACCATTAATGGTTAAAGGTACTGCAATAATTAAATGTTTTAAATAAACAGGAATCATCATCTTCGCAGCACCAATAAACAAAACTAAATTGATACCAATTGAATTGACACGTAAAGAACCAAAGAAAAAAGTAACGCATGCAGCAACAATTCCCATGTTTGCGGCACCACTACCTAATCCATTTAAACTAATAGCTGTAGCAATAGCAACTAAAGAAATTGGCGTAACCATTAATAGTGAAAATGTCACACTTATCAAAATAGACATAATTAAAGGATTAAATTCAGTAAATGAATTAATCATATGTCCTAAACTTTTTGTAATAATTTGTATATAGGGTAAAGTTGTTAATCCAATTAATCCGCTGACTACTGGAATAAATACAGGTAAAATAATCATTTCTAAAGAACCAAATTTTCCTTGTAATAATAAATATAAAGCACATGCGATAATAATAACTAAAATTACGTTTATAATATCGCCAATTCCTTTTAATGCAATACCATTTGAATTCATTTGTATAGCTCCAGAGCCTAACATTGCTGATATACCTATCATACTAGCCCCCGCACCACTAAATTTGAATTGATGTGCTGCCAGTATTCCAATAATAAATGCCATAAATGATTGAATAATTGTCACTAATTGAAAAACAAGTTCTAATATTGGATGTTGATCTTTAAATAATTTTAGTAGTTCTCCTAAAAGTGCATTAGGAAGTAATGCAATAACTACTCCTGCACCTACTGCATTAAGAATATTACTAAAAAAATATTTTAAGTTTATTCTAGTTCTACTCATAATAGCCTCCATTTTTAAATATTAGCTATATAATATTATATTATCCCATTTTATACAATATAAAATAAGTAGTTAAAAAATTATCAAAAAAAAGGATTAAGTAGAAGACTCTACTTAATCCCTTTAAATCCATTAAATACCGGCGGTCGGGGTCGAACCGACACTCCAATAAAGGAACGGGATTTTGAGTCCCGCGCGTCTGCCAATTCCGCCACGCCGGCTTAATATAGATAAATAAAAAACTTCCCTATGGAAGCAATTATGGAGCGGAAGATAGGACTTGCACCTATATCTTGTTCCGGGAAGGAACATATTCTAAAAATTGAACTACTCCCGCGTTATATCTAATTATGGAGCGGAAGATAGGACTTACACCTATATCTCATTCCGGGAAGGAATGTGTTCTAAAATTGAACTACTCCCGCATGGCACATGGAGGCGGCAACCGGATTTGAACCGGTGATAAAGGTTTTGCAGACCTCTGCCTTACCACTTGGCTATGCCGCCAATAAAAACTGGGCTAGCTGGATTCGAACCAGCGCGTGAC
>NZ_KV821112.1:0-19333 GCF_001815595.1 Staphylococcus sp. HMSC070D05
TTATTAAGTTCCCATTTTAAGGGTTCAGTGCCGAATGAACTAAACTTTTTTATTTATTTTATTTCATTAGCTGTAGTTTTTAATAATCGTAAAGCTTGAACTGTATAATGTCTAATTTGAAGACCCATTTTAAAATCTGTGTATGTTTTCGGCATTTCAATAAATGTGTTAAACATGGCTGTTACACGATGATGATTAAATATATCAAACTTATCATTAGTCGCACAAATTGCAATAGATGGTTTGTGATATTTTTCTGTAAGTTCTGCAATAGTCAATGTGGTTGTTTCAAGTATATGATCTTCTTCTTTTAAACCTTCTCCAAAGATAATTAAATCCGCCTGAGATACTAACTCATCTAAATGTGTAATTTGATTTACTAGTTCATGACTCGTTAAAATTTCTGTATTGTATAATGCTTTCAACACCGCAGCTATACCACCACCGGCTCCTCCACGTTCAATAGGTCCTAAAGCAATATGTAATTCATTTTTCATAATCTCATTTAAGTACCAAATTAGATTATCAATTTCTACTGCTTTTTTGTGTGGAATTTGATGATTATAGCTTAGTTTCATAATTTCACTATTTTTTCCATACAACTTACTAGAAAAATCTGTCATCACTTGTAGTCTGACATTTTCCAATGTACTAGGCAATCCAGAGATATCAATATGACGAATGAACTTAATCATTTGTGCACCTTCTCGTGCGTCAAGTTCTCTATTTTCATCATCATAAAATTTAGCTCCTAAAGCTTGTAGCATCCCTACGCCACCATCAAAACTATCCATACCACCTAAAGATATAATAATGTGGTCTGTGTGCTTGTTTAATGCATCTAAAATAACTTCTCCTAACCCAAAACTAGTACGTTGTTCAATTGCTTTATTACCTTTTGAAAATAAATTACTCTCAATAATTATAGTACCTTCTTCAGTTTGTCCATATATGGTTTCAATCTCATTCATATCAGCATCATGAACATTCACTTTATATTTTGTACCTGATTGCCAAAGAAATACTGAATTTAATAATTCATGACGTCCGTTAAATAAAGGTACCTGTACAATATCTGCATGATCAATTTGACTTGCTATTGCCTCTTCCACATAACGATTCGCTTGATAACTCGAAATAATACCGTTAAATTCATCCATGGCTACTAAAATTTTCATTCTATTTTCACCTCATGCCATTTTCTATCTTTCTTAAATTCATACGTTATAACTTCACTTTCACATTATACATAGGTTCATCGCATATTTCATTTTTTATATTTTATAAACATAAAAGTCATTTAACGCGATAAAAATATAGATATAATAAAGAGCTGGTAACAAAAAATGTACCAGGCTCTTAAATCAATATATTTATCTTTCTTATTCTTCAGCTTGTGCTAGTGTAGATACATTAATATCACTGTGACTAGCATTCCATACAGCTTTTCCATCTACAAAATAAAAAGCTTGTGGTGATTCATGTTTCACATTTGTCTTTTCAGCAATATAATCAGAAAGTTTTCTTTCTTCTTGAACTACTAGATAATATCCATCTATATCTCTTTCATATAAAAACTTATTAAATTGATCAAATGCTGCAGCTGAAATTGGACATGTGTCACTATGTTTTAATACAAATGCATCGTTATGTTCTTCTAATACTTGTTCAAACTGGTCAATCGAACTCAGCTTTATAGCCATTCTATTCACCTCTAAATTTTTTAACTTTGTCTCTTTTTTAAATTAAACTTCTCAATGGCTACAATTATACACATTTCATCATATAATGTTAACCAAAAATTCAAATTTAGGTTTTACTCATTTTGTTGTACTTTTTTTAATTCTGTATTAAAGTTGTGATTTTCTTTACTTAAATCTTTACCCGTTTTAGGTAGTTTTTCAACATTAATTTTTGAAAGTTGATCTTCAATCTTAATAGTTGTTTCACGTGTTTCATAATAATTAAGTAAATTATAGTACATTTCTATCGCATTTTTACGAGCATTGTTTACATGTGAATCTATAATATTAGTTTGATTTAAATCTTTAATCTGTTTTTGTATTAGTGGTTTTATATGCTCATTAATTGCTTTTGAAGTAGGATAACTATCCTTTTCTAAAAATTTTTGAGCAGTTTTTCGTAAATCACGATTATTGTTTTCAATTTTAGATTTTAGTAGATGTGCATTTTCTTGATTATTTGTTTTACGTATATCTTTTTCTACTAGTGCTCTATTTATTTCAAACGAATGTGTATAATTTAGAATTTTTTCATTTTCCACAACTGATTGATTATATAAATTTACAAATGATTTAATTTCATTTATAGACTGATGTTGCTTACTCACATGATTTAAATAATCTTTCTTTAATTGACGCGTTTTATTTGTCTTAGCTGGAAGATGTTTAGCTTCTTTTTCGTAATCTTTAAACCTAGGCACTAAACGTTGATTTATATTTTTCTGTAGTCGTTCAAATGATTTTTTATTTTTATCTGTTGTATCGGTTTTACTTATATTATTTAAACGGTTCAGCTCTAATTGATTCATCACTTTTTCCACACTTTTTTGCTTAGTCTCTACTTTAGATAAGTGTTGCTTGAAGCGATTTAAATCTTCGGTATTATTCTGACCACAGCCAGAAAGTATCAAACAGTATAGTGAACATAATGAAAGTCTTATTAATGTTTTCATTTTTGCACTCCTAACACCCGTATTATACATAAAGTTATTTATATTGAAAATAAATTATGTTATAGTATTTCAGAATTTGTATCATTATTTAATTAAAGGAGTTACATATGTATGCATCTGTTCAATCATTTATAAATTGTGCCAACGTCAATGATTATCATCAGTTGTACGAAGACACTAAAACTCTGTTATTTAACTTGTTAGATTCTCCAGTAAAATTCACACAACATATCGGAGGAACAAAGCATTTTTCTTATCCCACAGAACCGATTTTAGATGTTTTAGTTGGAGTCAATAATCTCCATGATATTACCTCTCTTGATGAAAAGAGATTGAATTATGTAGGCTTTTATCGATTACACCACCCTTATAAAAAGAAAGTGATGATGGCAAAATTTGATAATATGATCAATCTTAAGCAAATAATACGATTACATATTATTCAAATAGATACGCCCTTATTCACTCAATATTTAGCTATAGATCAAGTACTGTCTACACAAAAACACGTAGCACAGATATTTTCTAATCAGAAAAATGAATTTATAAATTTAAATTCAACAATTCGATACTACGAAAACCAAAAACAGAAATTTTTTGATAATTTATATCATACACTTTAATGACATGCAAATTGTTTTAAACTCTTTTAGCAAAACATATGTAAAGTTGCTATAATAAAGTTTAGATTATAGAAGAGAAGAAAGGATGTACTTATGTTAGAACAAGAAGACATCTTAAAAGATTTAAAATCTTTAGTACCTGAAAAGATTATTAAAGTTAATGAACCGTTAAAACGTTATACATACACGAAAACTGGTGGAAATGCAGATTTTTACCTTTCACCTATCGAAAATGAACAAGTACAAACTATCGTACGTTATGCTCAAGAACATCAATTACCTGTGACATATTTAGGGAATGGTTCAAATATTATTATTCGCGAAGGCGGTATCAGAGGTATAGTGATTAGTTTATTATCCCTTGATCATATCAATGTCTCAGATGATGCAATTATAGCAGGAAGCGGTGCAGCAATTATAGATGTATCGAGAACGGCAAGAGATCATGTTCTTACCGGCTTAGAATTTGCTTGTGGTATTCCTGGTTCCGTTGGTGGTGCTGTTTATATGAATGCAGGCGCCTATGGAGGAGAAATCAAAGATTGCATCGATTATGCTTTATGTGTAAATGAACACGGCGATTTGATACAACTGACTAAAGAACAATTACATTTAGACTATAGAAACAGTGTCGTTCAAAAACAACATTTAGTAGTTCTTGAAGCCGCATTTACTTTAGAACCAGGTAACTTGAACGAGATTCAAGCTAAAATGGATGATCTTACAGAACGTCGTGAATCTAAACAACCACTTGAATACCCGTCATGCGGTAGTGTATTCCAACGTCCTCCAGGTCATTTTGCTGGAAAATTAATTCAAGATTCAAATCTTCAAGGTCATCGTATTGGTGGCGTGGAAGTCTCAACTAAACATGCTGGGTTTATGGTAAATGTCGATAATGGTACAGCAACAGATTACGAGAATTTAATTCATCACGTACAAAAAGTTGTGAAAGAAAAGTTTGATGTTGAATTACATCGTGAAGTTCGAATCATTGGCGAACATCCAAAGTCAGAGTAAATTCTCAATGTTAGGAGATGTGTAACAATGCCAAAAGTTTATGGTTCTCTCGTAGATAATGAAACACGTTGTATTCACTATCATACATTTCTTGATATTATAGCGATTAAATTTAAATGTTGTGAAAAGTATTATCCTTGTTACCAATGTCATAATGAACACGAATCTCATAACATTCAGCGTTGGTCAGCAGAGGAATTTCATAAAAAGGCGATTCTTTGTGGAGTTTGTCAAAATGAACTTTCTATTCATGAATATATGATGACTGAAACTTGTCCAAATTGCCAAGCACATTTTAATTCACGTTGTAAATTTCACTATCATTTATATTTTGAAATTTAATACTTAATTTAAATGATATATAGAATAACATATAAAACAAAGTATTTTGACGAGACTCTTGAAGGAACGGCTACAGACTAAAGTTGTCCCCTAACAAAGCGAGCCAACCATACGAAGTATTGTAAATAAAGAAGCCAGTAAATGAATTTATAATAAACTCATTTACTGGCTATTTTTCTAGGGTGTATGTCCCACTCTTTTATTCATTCTAAACTTAGTATCCTAGATTTATTTTTTAGTTTTATCAATTACTTTTTCTAACTCATCAATTTGTTTTACTGTTGTTGTTGTTGAACCTGAAGCAAAGTACCATAGTTTAGGGTCTAATTCATAAACATTGTTATTTTTAACTGCTGTTACATCTTTAATAACATCATTTTTTAACACTTGTTTAGCTGTCGATTTTCCACCCACAACTGATCCACGATCCATTGCTAAAATGATATCTGGATTATGATTACTGATATATTCATTATTAATATTTTGACCATGTGGACTTATTTTAACGTGTTTATCCGCTGGTTTAAAGCCTAGCGTATTAAATACTAAATCACCAAATCTTCCACCTGGACCGAATGTAGAAAGTTCTCCTTCATTAACTAAAAGATACATTACAGATTTATCGAAATTCTTAGTTTGTTTTTTCATATCTGAAATTTTTTGATCTAATTTTGTATTCATATCTTTTGCTTTATCTTCTTTGTTGTAAATTTTACCTAGATTTTCTGTATTCTTTTTCATATCTTTAATATAATGATCTTCACTTGCACCTACATAGACAACTTTAGCTTTAGGCGCTGCTTTTTTAAACTCATCTAGATTTTTTTGTGTAGCTGCTCTACTTGAAATATAAATAACATCCGGTTTAGCTTCAGCTATTTTATCGAAATTTATTTCTTTTAAATTACCAGTATTAATATATTTATCCTTTTTAAATTCACTTAGAAAACTTGGTAAAGATTCATTATTTTCGCCTTTTGGTAAGCCTTTCACTTTATCAGCTACACCCATTTCTTTTAAAACATCCAATGCTCCATAATCTAGAACAACCGCGTTCTTAGGATTTTTAGGGACTTTCACCGTGTTGCTAATTTTTTTCCCATCATTACTACTTTCGTCATTTCCACTTGCTGAAAAACTATTTTTAATTGAAACTGTATCTTTTGAATCACTTTCATTATTTGATTTATTACCAGAATTATTGCTGCATGCTGATAATACTAAAGCTAAAGTTAAGACTAAAAATAAGACTGCTTTCTTCATATGTATTTCTCCTTTTATAAGTTAATTTTGGCACTCAATTTTTCAAGTATTTCTTTTTATGTTTTCTAAGCATCACTCCTTTAAATATAAAAATATTTATCTTATTTTAAAAGATAACCTCATCATAGTATAAACAAATACGTTGGCCTCTAATTTCTTCTACATGAACATCCATTTCATATAAACCTCTTAATACATTTGTTTCAATCACACTATTTTTTGGGCCAGATTTAACAATTTCACCTTTCTTTAGTGCAACAATGTAATCTGAATAACAAGAGGCAAAATTAATATCATGGAGTACAATAACAATTGTTTTATTTAAATCACGACACAATGTTCGAAGTGTCTGCATAATTTGAACCGAATGTTTCATATCTAAATTATTTAACGGTTCATCTAACAAAATGTATTCTGTATCTTGAGCAATTGTCATAGCAATATACGCACGTTGTCTTTGTCCTCCAGATAATGTTTTTATATTTCTATCTTTGATTTCCCTTAGATGTAGTAAATCAATGGCATATGCCACTTTCTCATTATCTTCTTTTTTCATTCGACCTTTTGAATAAGGAAAACGCCCAAAATTTACAAGCTGTTCTACAGTGATATTCATATCAGTATGATTTGTTTGCTTTAAAATACTTAACTTTTTTGCTAATTCATCGCTTTTATAATCATCAATTAATTTATTTTCTATATTAATTGTACCGTTCTCGTATTCAAATAATCGACTTACTGCTGATAGAAGTGTACTTTTTCCTGCTCCATTTGGACCTATTAAAGAGGTTAACTTACCTTTTGGTATATCAACATTTATATCTTTCAAAATAGATTTACTCTGAATTTTTTTATCTAAATTTCTAATTTGAATCAATCTTCATTCCTCCTTTTAATAAGCAAGTATATGAAGTAAATACCTCCAACTAAATCTATAATAAGACTAAATTCAGTGGTAGCTTTAAACATATTTTCTACAATCCACTGAGCTATAAATAAACTAATCCAACTTATAAGAATCGTTGCGGGTAAAATATATTTATGTTCATATGTTTTCATGAATTCATGTGCTAAATTGACTGTTAATAATCCTAAAAATGTAACAGGACCTACTAAAGCAGTGGATATTGATACTAATAAAGCCACTAAAATTAATAAAAGTTTTGTCATATTTTCATATGATACACCTAAGTTAATAGATTGATCTTTCCCTAGTAATAACACATCTAAATAGGGTCTTAATATAAAAGCAATTACAATTAAAATAATTAAAAGTATACTTGAAATAAGGACAAGTTTAGAATTAGAAGCATCAAAACTTGCAAACATCGCACTTTGAACGGTTAAAAAGTCATCTGGATTCATAATAAGTTGAATAAATCCAGTGATACTACGGAAAAATGTTCCTAATACTACCCCAACAAGTAAAATAAAATAAACCGAAAAATGTCCTAATTTAAACATGCCTTGGAATAATACTAAAGAAAAAAGAACCATCACTACGAGAGTCAGAAGAAAATTCAAATAAGTATTTGTCACTACACTGGCTTGTGTTCCTAATAAGAACACAGGCAATACTTTAATAAATAAATAGACTGAGTCTAATCCCATAATTGAAGGAGTGAGTAATCTATTCGCAGTGATAGATTGGAAAATAACAACTGCCGTACTAATAGATCCACCAACAAGTAAAATTAAAATTAATTTTCTTATTCGACTTTCAAACTGATATTGAAAAATTTCAAAATCCAAACCTACTAGTAAGTAGAAAGCAGCCATGCAAATCGTAAAAAGAAAGAGAATCAATATTTTTTTATTAGCACTAATTTGCATAATTATTTCTACCTTTCATCAATAAAACTAAGAAAATAATTGTTCCAAATACACCTATTGTTAAACCAATATTTATTTCGTAAGGATAAACAATTAATCTACCAATAATATCGGAAAACAATACAAATATAGAACCTAACATTAATGTATGAGGTAATGCATTTTTCAAGTGGTCTCCTCTATACATTGAAATAATATTAGGGACAATTAAACCTAAAAACGGTAAGGTTCCGACTGTTACGACGACTAATGCTGTCAGTGTTGCAGTGATTAAAAGCGCAATACTTATAATTTGTTCATATTTAACACCTAAATTATGACTAAAATCTTTACCCATTCCAGCAATCGTAAAATGATTGGCAAATATATAAGCGATAATTAATAAAGGAATGGCTAAATATAAAATTTCATAACGGCCGCTTGTGATAACAGCAAAATTTCCATTCAACCAATTATCAATACTTTGTAGTGCATTCGTTCTTAATGCTATAAAAGTGGTAAAACTTGAAACAATGCCACCAATCATAATGCCTAAGAGCGGGACAAAAATAACTTCTTTCACTTTTATAAAATTGATTAGTTTAACGAATAAAAATGTTCCTCCTAGGCTTAATGCAACTGCAAAAGTCAATTTAATCAATATATGACCTTTTGGGAAAAATATGAGTGAAAGTAATATTCCTAATTTTGCCCATTCCATTGTTCCAGCTGTAGTAGGACTTACAAATTTATTTTGCATCATCTGTTGCATAACTAGTCCTGCTAAAGCAAGAGAACTTCCAGATAAAAGAATACTTATAGTTCTAGGAATACGACTAGAAAATAAAATATTTTTCTGATTATCTGACAAATGAAAAAGATCAATTATGGATAATTGACTTACGCCAATAAATAAAGAAAGTATACTTAATATCACTAAAATGATTAATAATGTATAACCTTTGAATAGAAACCTCATTCGTAATACTCCTTAGTATATATACCATTTCCATTGAAAATGATTATCATTTAACTATATATTAAATTGTCATAGTAAATTTTTCAATAGTAATACTAATATTCTTTTACTTTTTATAGAGAAATTAAAAAAACTAATTGCAGTGATCATTCTACAATTAGTTTTTCTAAAATTAGTTATTATTCTAATCTTCAAAAATAAAATCTTCGTCTCGTAAAGCTTCCACGTTAAGTGCTAATGTATAGCCGTCTCCTTTTACTGAGAAAAAGTCATGATTTTTTGTTGATGTATCTAATGCATTTTCAATAATAGGATTAAACTCTTTTTCTTCAAAATAAGGTTCAAATCCTAAGTTTGATAAAGCTTTATTCCCATTATATTGTACATAATTTAAAACATCTTCAGTTAAACCGATATCATCATATAGCATATGTGTATACGATACCTCATTTTTATATAGTTCTTCTAACAACTTATACATTTCTTTATCAGCTTTTTGTTTTTCATTTTCTGATAGCTCATTACGTAAACTTTGAGCATCTAAACCGGTAAATACTCCATGAATTGATTCATCAAGTAAAATTTTTCTAATAATTTCACCAGAAGTTGTCATCTTTCCTTGGCCTGCAAGATAAAGTGGATAATAGAAACCAGAATAGAACAAGAATGTTTCTAAGAAAACACTTGAAACTCTTGCCATATATTGATCAAAAATAGAGGCTTCTTTTCCCCAAAGTTTATGATAATTAGAGATAATTTTATCAGATTTATATTTTAAATGAGGCTCTTCAATTACCCAAGTATCTAATAGATAATTTGTTTCACTAGATGGAAGTAACGTTGTAAAAATGTGTGAATAACTTTTAGCATGAATTTGTTCCATCATTTGCATAAATGAATAAACCGCTTTTTTACGTAAGTCAGTTGTATGTAGCATAATTAATGGCATACCATCATCCGCTTGATGTGTATCTAATCCAGTTAAACCTGCTAAAGCACGTTTAAACGTGTTTTTTTCATCATCTGTTAGTGTCTTCCAACTTGCTATATCCTTTGAAACTTTAAATTCTGTTTCTACCCACATTTGTGAAATGTTTTGACGCCAAAACATATTTGTCATATCTTCTTGAGTATTCCAATTGACGGCCTTCATTAATAAAATCCTCCTCTATTTATTAACCATTACATGATTTAAGAGGATCAGATTAAAATGGTTCTCTGTGAGAATAATTTAATCTTTCCTCTAAATATTTATTTCACTATTAATTAAATTGCACAACTTGTACATTCTTCAACACTTAATAATTTATTACGTGTATAGTATAAAGATTTCAATCCTTTGTGATGTGCGTATACATATAATCGTGACAATTCACGTGTTGAAATTTCAGAATTAACATATAAAATTGTTGAAATCCCTTGGTCCACATGTGTTTGAATTGTTGAAATTAAATCTATAAGTTTCATTTGATCTGTATTAAATGCTGATTTGTAGTACCACATTGTTTCAGGTGATAAGAAAGGCATTGGATAAAATGTTTCAGCATTTCCATACGTACGTCGCTCAATTTGATCTACAATTGGCATGACCGAACTAGTTGCATTCTGAACATATGAAATACTTTGAGTTGGTGCAATTGCTAATCGATAAGCATGATATAAACCATATTCTTGTACTTGTCGTTGTAATGATTTCCAGTCTTCTGATGTAGGAATTTGCATATTAGCAAATAATTCTTTTACTTTTTCAAATTGTGGCACGAACTCTTGTGATGTATAAAAATCAAAATATTTGCCACTTGCATAATCTGATTTATCAAAATCTTGATATGCTTCTCCACGTTCTTTAGCAATTTCCATAGAACGTTCAATTGAATAATAGTTCATCATCATAAAGAAAATATTAGCAAAATCTTTTGCTTCTTCAGATTCATAGCCAATTTTATTTTTTGCTAAATAGCCATGTAAGTTCATTACGCCTAAACCTACAGAATGTAACTCACTATTTGCTTTTTTCACACCTGGTGCATTTTGAATATTTGCTTCGTCACTTACTACTGTTAATGCATCCATTCCAGTATGTACTGAATCTCTGAATTTACCCGTTTCCATTACATTTACTATATTCAATGAACCTAAATTACATGAAATATCACGCTTAATTTCATCTTCAATTCCATAGTCGTTAATAATTGATGTTTCCTGTAATTGGAAAATTTCAGTACATAAATTACTCATTTTAATTTGACCAATATTTGAATTCGCATGTACTTTATTCGCATTATCTTTAAACATTAAATATGGATAGCCTGATTGCAACTGTGTTTGAGCAATCATATTTAACATTTCTCGTGCATCTTTTTTCTTTTTAAGAACATTGGGATTAGCTACAAGTTCCTCGTAATATTTTTCAATATCAATATCGTCTAATGTCACTCCATATTCTTGTTTTACCGTATGAGGTGCAAACATATAAAAGTCTTTTCCTTCTTTAGCTAAGTCAAAGAATTTAGATGGAACAATAAGACCAGTGGAAATTGTTGATAAACGTAAATCTTCATCGGCATTTACTTTTTTAGTATCTAAGAACTCTTCAACATCATAATGGAAAATGTTTAAATATACTGCTCCAGCTCCAGGACGTTGACCTAATTGATCAGCATAACTAAATCCACCCTCTAATGCTTTTGCTACAGGTAATACACCTTTAGCTACACCTTTAATACCTTTAATTGCTTCACCACGTGCACGTAATTTAGATAAATTGATAGCCACACCACCACCAATTTTACTTAATTGTTTAGCAGTAGAATCTATGAAATTAATTGAGTTTAAACTATCATCAACTTCTAGTAAAAAACATGAAACAAGCTCTCCACGACGTGCGCGTCCGGCATTTAAAAATGTAGGTGTAGCAGGTTGATAACGTTGTTCAATCATCGCTAAAATAAATTGTTTAGCTTGTTCTTTATTACCATCTGCTAAATATAGAGCAACTATGGCAACATGTTGATTATAGTCTTCTAAGTACTTAGATTTATCATTTGTTTTTAAAGCATAGTCTTTATAAAATTTACTTGCAGACATATAACTAGCAAATTCAAAATTAATAGATTTTGCGAATTCGATGATTTCTACTAAATCTTCTTCGCTATACTTCTTAAATACATTAAAGTAAAAATGATTATCTACTAAGTAATGTAAACGTTCAATTTCGCTATCAAAATAAATTGTTTTATCGCTAATTTCTTCTAAGTAAACGTTTAAAGCTTCTTGATCTTTCTCAAGATTAAAAAAGCCATTGTCTTTACGTTTAGTTACTTCATTGTTTAATTCAATATGATTGTACTTTTTCTCGTCCATAATCTTCATTGAAATGCCCCACCTTATCTCTAAATTCGATAACATCTTTATTTGTACCTTGAACCTCAAATTTCATTAATAAAGGCACATGATATGTTTCAGAAATTGTTCGACCTGCTTTCGCAAAGTTTTGTCCCCAGTTACGATTACCACTAGCAGCAACAGCACGTATATAGGCATGATTAACTTCTAGAAAAGACTGTACTTCCTTGGGAACTTCACCAAAACCAATTGTACCTGTAACTAAAATATAAGGTTCTTCTATACTATCCTTACAATTGTCTTTATTGATTTCTAATACATTTTTAATTTCACTACGTTTTATAAATCTTCGTACATTTCCTGAAAAAGAGAAATAAACTACTTTCATAGGAACGCCCTCTTTCGACAATCTTATTAATTAAAAAGAAGTTCTCTTAGTCTTATAAGAAAACTTACTTTTAGAACGAATATCATTTCATTAACATAATCAAGTTAATACTACATGTTGTGTTTCTAATTATTAATTTTTTAAAATTATTATTTGTAAATCGTTCATGTGAATAGTGTAGATTCCGAAAAAATCAACTCAAATAAGTGTAAAATTGCTACTAAAATGAATTATTCATATAATCTTTCTTTTTTCCTTAAACACAACATATTGTGTCTCGATTTTAAATCCAACACTACATTCTGTGTTTCATTATACATAAATGATACCCTAATTAAAAGTTAATATTTGATGTCAATTGTTCGTGAAATCGGTTAAAGGTGCATCATAGCTATATTAAAAACTAAGAAAATTTTATTTTAGTTTTTTTAAGGTATTTCACTTGATTTTTTACCTACCATTACTAAACCTTATTCATTCGGGATTTCCAGTACATAAGAATGTAAATCATAATATATTGCTAACCATTTATTAAAAAATAACTCGTTTTTTATATTAAAAGCCGAATAAATTTCTGTTTTACGAATAAAAAATTTAGAGTATATTTAATCATACAAAGAACGTATGTTCGTCATTATTATAGTTTTTCTTTTTTATCTTTGCAAGTACTTATGCATCCACAAATAAATTATGCTAATATATAGACGTTAAATTTTTATAAATGAGGAGATATACTTTGAATCCTAAGGTAAAAGGTATTATTGCTATTTTAATTTCTGCTATTGGTTTTAGCTTCATGTCTGTTTTTTTTAGACTAGCCGGAGACTTACCTGTATTTCAAAAATCTTTAGCAAGAAATTTGGTAGCCATGTTTATTCCATTATTTTTCATAATAAAATATAGGCAACCTATATTTGGTAAAATGAGTAGTCAGCCCCTTTTAATTACTAGATCGACGTTAGGTCTTATAGGGGTATTACTAAATATTTACGCTATTGATCACATGGTGTTAAGTGATGCTGATACTTTAATGAAGCTTAACCCTTTTTGGACTATTTTATTAAGTTTAATATTTTTAAAAGAGAATATTAAAAAGTATCAAATTATAGCTATGCTAATTGCTATTTTTGGTATGTTATTCATTGTTAAACCAGAATTTTCTTCAACTATGTTCTCTTCTTTAGCCGGTTTATTCTCAGGTATCTTCGCTGCATCTGCATATACTTGTGTACGAGCATTAAGTAAACGTGAAGCACCTTATACTATTGTATTTTATTTTTCATTATTTTCAGTCATCGTTCTTATTCCATTTTCTATTGCAACATATGAACCTATGACAAAGTTACAAATTATATATTTATTAGGAGCTGGATTATCAGCGGCAGTAGGACAAATCGGTATTACATTAGCATATAGTTTTGCTCCAGCAAAAGATATCTCTATTTTTACGTATGCTTCTATATTATTTACTGCATTATTTGGCTTTATATTATTTGGAGAAACACCAGATTTCTATGCATTTATAGGTTATATCATTATTATTGGCGCTAGTTACTTTATGTTTGAAAAAGCACGTAGACAATCTAATACATCTAAAAACTAGGAGGAAAATTATGACGCAAGGTCGCAATAAAGAAGAATTACAAGATATTACATTACTAGGTAACCAAAATAATAAATATGAATTTGACTATACACCCCAAGTACTCGAAACTTTTGATAATAAACATCAAGGAAGAGATTATTTTGTAAAGTTTAATTGTCCAGAATTTACTTCTCTTTGCCCTATCACTGGACAACCCGATTTTGCTACAATTTATATTTCATATATACCAAATATAAAAATGGTAGAATCAAAATCACTAAAATTATATTTATTTAGCTTTAGAAATCATGGTGATTTTCACGAAGATTGTATGAATATTATCATGAATGACTTAATTGACTTAATGGATCCTCATTATATAGAAGTGTGGGGTAAGTTCACGCCACGTGGAGGTATTTCAATAGATCCATATACAAATTATGGTCGTCCAAATTCTAAATATGAAAAGATGGCCGAACATCGTTTAATGAATCACGATATGTATCCTGAAAAAATAGATAATCGATAAAATGTTTTTTAACTCCTTTTATTTTTACTAATGTAATATAAAAGGAGTCATTTTTATTCTAGATTTTTTTAATAAACTATTGCGATTTATTAAATTAAAGCGTATTTTAATATTATCGCTAAATTTTATAAAGATATAAGTTCATGAGCTACAAAAACTTTTATTTTTATAAGTTATTATGTTTTATTTGACTGAAAATTCTAAAAATTTTTTATATTTTTAAGAAGTCCTTGTAAAGTTTAATTGTACAATCTTATTTACATAGTAATCAGTCATATTAGGAAAGAAAGGAGTGGGATGTTAATGGCAACAAATAACTCCCATGAACAAACAATTCAATCAATACCACAGAAAGGATTTTTCGGTCATCCTAGAGGACTAGGTGTGCTCTTTTTCGTAGAGTTTTGGGAAAGATTCAGTTACTACGGCATGCGTGCGATGCTCATATTTTATATGTATTTCGCAATACACCAAAATGGATTAGGTATTGATCAAACTACAGCAATGTCGATTATGTCAGTATATGGAGCACTTATTTACATGTCTTCTATTCCTGGCGCGTGGATTGCTGATAGAATTACAGGCACACGTGGCGCTACTTTATTAGGTGCTGTACTTATTATTATTGGACATATCTGTTTAAGTTTACCATTCGCTTTATTTGGTTTATTCTCATCAATGTTCTTTATTATTATCGGATCAGGTTTAATGAAACCTAATATTTCAAATATTGTAGGTCGTTTATATCCAGAAAATGATACACGTATTGATGCAGGTTTCGTTATTTTCTATATGTCTGTTAATTTAGGTGCATTAATTTCACCTATCATACTGCAACATTTTGTAGATATACGTAATTTCCATGGTGGCTTCCTTCTTGCAGCTATTGGTATGGCATTAGGTCTTGTTTGGTATTTATTATTTAATAGAAAGAATTTAGGTAGTGTTGGAATGAAACCTACTAATCCACTATCTAAAGAAGAAAAGCGTAAATATGGAATGATTATCGGTATCGTAGTAGCAATTGTGATTATCGTATTATTAGTTACATATTATACCCATACACTTTCATTCGATTTAATTAGTAATACTGTATTAGTTCTAGGAGTCGCTTTACCAATCATTTACTTTACAACTATGCTTCGTAGTAAAGACGTTACCGATGTAGAACGTTCTCGAGTTAAAGCATTTATACCTTTATTTATTTTAGGTATGTTATTCTGGTCAATTCAAGAACAAGGTTCTAACGTTTTAAATATTTATGGTTTAGAACGTTCTGACATGCAACTCAACTTATTTGGTTGGACAACGCGATTTGGAGAAGCCTTATTCCAATCTATCAATCCATTATTTATTTTATTATTTGCACCAGTTATTTCTATGATTTGGTTAAAAATGGGTAAAAAGCAGCCTTCTTTAGCTATTAAATTTAGTATTGGTACATTACTAGCAGGTTTATCATACATTCTAATTGGATTAGTTGGTTTAGGTTATGGACATACACAATTCTCAGTTAACTGGGTTATTTTATCATATGTAATCTGTGTTATTGGGGAACTTTGTTTATCACCTACAGGTAATAGTGCTGCTGTTAAACTTGCACCTAAAGCATTTAATGCTCAAATGATGAGTGTATGGCTATTAACAAATGCTTCAGCGCAAGCAATTAACGGTACATTAGTAAAATTAATTAAACCACTTGGTCAAACTAATTATTTTATTTTCTTAGGCACAGTGGCTATTGTTATTACTCTTATCATTTTAGCTTTCTCACCTAAAATTACAAAAGCTATGAAAGGCATTCACTAATTAAATACAAAATAGTAAAAGAAACTTCTAGTTATGAAATCTAGAAGTTTCTTTTACTTATATATTTAAAATTATAAAATTCAGGGTAAATATTTATAATATAATTTTAAATGAAAGTAGGTTGAACTATGGAGCAACAGTATAATCATGGAGTGTTATTTTACCATGAACATAGCGGACTTAAAGATATATATGATGGATTGGGTGAAGTCGCTAAATCACTAACTCAGTTATGTAAGCATCTTTCAATACAATTAAGTGAAAATGAAGGTGATATTGAAAGATATTGTAAAGATATAAAAGATTATACTTATAGTAATGATATCGATATCGTTTTTATATTGGGAGGAGACGGTACGGTTAACGAATTGATTAATGGTGTGATGAAATATGATTTAAACCTTCCTATAGGTATCATTCCCGGAGGAACATTTAACGATTTTACTAAAACATTAAACTTAAATCCTGACTTTAAAAAAGCTAGTGAGCAATTATTGTCTTCACATATTGAGTCATATGATGTTATGAAAGTAAATGATAATTATGTACTTAACTTTGTCGGACTAGGACTTATTGTGCAAAATGCTGAAAATGTTCAAGAAGGACGTAAAGATATCTTTGGAAAATTAAGCTATGTTGGTTCTACTGTAAAAACACTCTTGAATCCCGAACATTTTGACTATACATTGATAATAGACGACAAAGAATATAAAGGAAATACGTCTATGATAGTTATAGCAAATGGACCTAATATTGGTGGTAGTCGCATTCCACTTACAGATCTTTCTCCACAAGATGGAAAATTAAATAGTTTTATATTTGAACAACAAAGTTTTAGTATTTTAAACGATATTTTCAAAAAAAGAGATAGCATGAATTGGAATGAAATTACCGAAGGAATTAATCATATTCCAGGTTCTCATATAACATTACGTACTGAACCAAATATGAAAGTAGATATTGATGGAGAAATTAATTTAGAAACACCTATCACCATTGACGTGTTACCTAAAGCAATCAATATCCTTACTTTTTCGAATGATGAGAATTAACAACTATATCATAATAAAAAGGTATGTATGAATTCTTCAAGCTTCATACATACCTTTTTATTTTAATTATTATTTAAAAACATTGCTTCTGCATCTTTCCAACCATTAACTCGTTTAAAACGTGTTTCATTTATATTATGTGCGGCCGTAAAGATAATAGGTTCTCCTTCAAAAATTTGAAGCTGACGAGGATTATCATCTATTAAATAATCTGTTTTAACAATATTTTTTCTTCCACAAAAAATAAAATGCTGTGGATTTAAAAATGGAAAATATTCTAGTAACCATTCATATTTATCATGAAATGAGGTGGGTACGTCCATTGCTGCTGTAGCAATATATACATCATAATGCTCATTAAGTTTTTCTACCACCTCTTGTGCATGTGGTACTACTTTAAGATGTCTAAAAAACTCTGGAGATCTTAAAATATCTCTTACTAACCCATCATGTTCAGGAATCACATGGTTTAATTTGTGACCATTTAACGATTCCATTGTAATTCCTAATTTAGTTTCACTATTAACTGCTTCAATAATTGCACCTAAAGTATCTGCTAATACTTCATCCATATCTATTGCTATCGATTTACGTGCCATGTTATCACTTCCTTAGTTATCTTTTGCACAGTTTCAAAGTATAGCAAAAAACCTTTAATTCGTCATGAATCGCAATTAAAGGTTTTTCCTTAGTTTAATAATTAAATTGTTTTAATACTTCAATCATTTTATTATTTTGTTCTTCAAATCCAATTGTAATACGTACTCCATTAGGAAATAGTCTAGTGATACAGCCAACGTTTAATAGTTCATTATACAATGCTTGTGGTTTATCCGTTACTACAAATACAAAGTTCGTTTGACTCGGTAAAAAGTGTTTACTTTGTTCAATGTTATAAAACTTTTCACGTTCTCTTGCATTTTTTCTAGTAATCTCTTTTAAATAATCTTGATCCTCTAATGCTGCAATCGCTGCATATTCTGAAATTCGTGTCACATTAAAAGGTGGACGAATGATATTCCATTTTTCAATGGCTTCATTTGTTGCCACAACATATCCTACACGTAAACCTGCTAATCCATATGCTTTAGAAAATGTTCTTAATAAAAATGCATTATCAAAGCGTTCTTGTAGTTTTAATGTATCAGGATAATCTTCAGCAGTGACGAATTCGAAATACGCTTCATCAATTAAGACTGGCACATGACTTGGAACACGTTCCAAAAATGACTCTAATTCATTATGACTAAAATATGTACCTGTAGGATTGTTAGGATTACATAACCATACTAATGAGGTATCAGAATTAACCTCTTTTAAAATTCCTTCTAAATCAAATCCACCATTTTTTAACGGTACTTTTATAACTTCAGCTGATTCAACAATCGCATTATGATAATATTGTCCAAAAGTAGCTTCACTTGTCACAATTTTATCTCCCGGTGTTAAAACTGCTCTAGAAATCATCAGTATTACTTCATCTAAACCTGCGCCAAATAAAATTCGAGATTCATCAACATTTAAATGTTTACTAATTGCTTTTCGTAATGATGGAGAGCCTGTTTCCGGATAGTAAAATAACTCATCTAAGTGAGCTTTAATTGCTTCTTTTACATGAGGTGATGGTCCATATAAATTTTCATTCGATGCTAGTTTATATAACTCACCTTCTATACCAAATTTTTCTTTAAGTGCTTGCGGTGATAACCCAGGTTGATATGCCGATAATTGTTGTAATTGTTGTTTCATTTATTATCACTCCTATATAAATTAAGTTACTTTCCTTTTTCACTTATTAATTAAAATAGTACCATAAATTGTCCATTTATACTTTATGTGATAAAAAAACTCATAGATAAAATGGCACTGAACCCTTAAAATGGGAACTTAA
>NZ_KV821113.1:0-5663 GCF_001815595.1 Staphylococcus sp. HMSC070D05
CTGTATCAAAAGAATAATTAAGCTGTCTTTCTTCTTCTAATTGACTTTCTAGTTTTTGAATTTTTTTATTGCTTTCTAAAGCTAATATTTGTTGATTCTCCAACAATTTATTTAACGTATTAACATTGCTATTTTGTTGATCTAATTGCTTAGTTAAATTCTCAATATATTTTTCATCATTTTTAGCTCTAGTTTCAAAGATTTCTATTTGCTTTTCTAATTCGTTTACTTTTGTTTTTAATGTCTCAGAACTATTTGAATTATTATATATATTCTTTTCTGATTTTGCAGTATTTTCACCAAACAATTCTTTTTTTACTGATTCTTTATTTTGGATTGTACTCTCTTTCTTAGTAATTTTTTCTATAATTTTCAAATAATCATTATCATCAATATAATTAATCCCATTTTCTTTTTCAAAAGTTATATTTAAACTTTTAGCATTATTAACAATAGTTTGTTTAGTTACACCTAATTCATCAGCAACCATTTTAATAGTTCTCATAACATCCACCCTTAGGTACCTAATTTAGTACCTAAATTTTACCACCTAATGAATTTTATTTCATCAATTACCACTAAATTTACTACCTATTTACTACATATGCACCTAATTAGCTACCTATAATATGTTTTTGGAGCTTAATTAGGTACTAAAACAATGAACTACACATTTTGCCATGGCAATGTGCTTTTAACTACATTTAAAACTCTTTATATACTTTCTTAAAAGTGTTAATATTGCTTTATAAATACTAAAAGAGTCAATGCTATTGGCGTAGCATTGACTCTCGGTAATAAAACGATTCGCACTCGTTTGTTTATATATTTTTTGATACTTGTATTATATCTATCTAATCATCTAAGTGCAAGCACAAAACATATAACTTACGTAAAAATTGTTTTATTACCTCAATCCTAAAAATGGAAATGAGGTTTTTATTATGCCCAATTTTGAAAAATACAATTTATCACAAGTAAAAACTGAAAGGTTTTATCAACTACCTAAATATTTATTCGAAGATGCATATTTTAAAAAAATGTCGGCGGAAGCCAAAATTATGTATGCGTTATTAAAAGATCGCTTTGAATTATCCATCCAAAATGAATGGGTAGATAAAAATAATAACATTTACTTTATTTTCAGTAATAAACATTTGTGCGAATACTTAGGTTATGCAGAACAAAAAATTATAAAATTAAAAAAAGAGTTAATAAGTTTTAATTTATTAACTCAAGAACGTGTTGGCCTTAATAAACCAAATAGATTATATTTATTAAAACCTAATTATGACATTAAAGCCAGTCATAGCAAGGAACTTCCAAATTCACAGTTCCAGAACAATGAATTTGGAAGTTCTAGAACTGTGAATTTAAGTGGTCAAGAACTTCCAAATTCACAGTCTAATGATACTGAGAATAATGATACTGATTATATTAAAACTGAGAGTAATGATACGAATGATTTGAATGATAATAAGCTAACTTTTCCTAGTAATCATACAAATCATTCAAATCACAACAATTCAAACTTTAATAATGAAGCTTTAAAATTCCAATTACTCGAAGAACTACCTCAAAGTATTCAAAGGTATTTAAGTAACTTTTCTGTAAATGAAATTAAAATCATCAAACCTGTATTATTAAAAGCCAAGACGTCCTTTAATAATTCTATTGATACATATTACTTATTAGAAGATATGGAAATAGAAATACTTCATGTTCTTAAACGTTTCAAAGCTATGCTTATTCAAAAAAATGAAACCGTTGAAGCCATGCAAGGGTACTTAATGAAATCCCTTAAGTCTGAATTCGCTGAAATGCATACGCTTAATAAACGACGTGATCATTTACCAATCACTTCTTTATTTAATCAATAATGATTCAATTAGAGAGCATCTTTAAATAGATGTTCTCTTTTTTTATTTACAAGTGGTTGCTAAGGCAACCACCTAGATCAAACGAAAGGTAAGGGAGGGGATAACAAAATAAGATCAACACAATATCACAATATAGCATGCTGCTATTAAAGAAAGGAGGAAGACTTATGAGTACTAAGAAAAAGATTAAAGTTACTTTGGCAATGATTAATGTTCTTTTAACTGCAGTCGAACTTTATCTTCAATGGCAATTGAGTAAATCTGAAAATGAACTGTAGTTAAACAAGTAGGTAGGACTAAAACGTTTCTGTTTTAGTCCTATTTTTTCTATAAATGGTTATTATTCATTTGAAAATGGCTCAAACATGTCGCATAAGATGAAAAATAAAATGATCATTTAACGTTGTTTTAACTTTAAAAATTATAAAAATACTAACCGTTTTTATATTCTTTAGCAATCTTTCGTAGTTATAAAAGTGACTTAATAAAATCGTTTTTGTCATTTATTTTGTTAAAGATTGGAAAGAAAAGGTTGAATTTATTATTCCAAAAAATCAAAATTCAGATTCAATTGATATACATCATAAACAAAAAGTAAGTCGTTAATGTTCAAGACATGGATCGAATATAATTTTAAATTTGAATTTTTTCTATCCCAAACTAAGTAAATATTTTTACTTAGTTTTCTCTTTTTTTATCTTCAATCATTTTACTAACAATGGTTATCTTGAAAATAAAAATAAGCACTTAAAGTAAAAAGTGAACAAGAAAATAGCCACTTTTGTCTTAAAGCACGTTTTGTTTTTGGAAATATTACAAACATGGGAGTCTTTTTAAAGAGTATTTGACATGAGCATAAGGAAATCTAGTACCACCTTCGGTGGTATTCAGCATAGCTGAAAGATTTACCTTTTATTCGTTCTACTCAATTGTTCACCATAAATAGCTTAAAAGCTTTATATAAAGGTGATTATAAGCATTCTTATACATTGAATTAGAGGGTGTAATATGATACTTTATTACAGACTCTTTACAATTGTTACAAGACCATTTTGAATTGTCTGAAGACTCCTTTTTTTGTTGATTTCATAGGCTTCAGTCGTCGTCGAGACTCTTAAGAGTCTTAATTTTTTCAACCAAAGACTCTTAAGACTCCTACTTTTAGTATTAATATCGAAAATAAAATCACTCAAAAGTAATCTAAGCAATTCATTCATTTGTTTTACTTTTTGAATTTGATGAAATACCTTTTGATCAATATCGAATTCAATATTGATCACATTATTTGTTTTTAAGTTCAAAGAAAAAAGGAAAGAATAAAACAATTTCTGTACTTTTCTATGCTCAATTTGATTAAAAAGTGATTCGAAATGAAACTTATTTTAGCTTTTTATTAATTTAAAAATTTATAAAAAACGATAAAATACGTAATAAGATTCATTGAATGCTCATACTCCAAAATATTATTTTTTGACTTTTTATGATTCCGTAAATATCTAAAATCATAAAAATGAACGACATATAGAAGATACTTTTGAAGAAATATTGATGAGTATATTTATCACAAGTAACTTGAAATTGATTTCAATTCTTGAATTTTTCGTAGCTCTTTTATTCCAAAATTATAAATATAATGTTTTGATTTACTACCATATAGAAATAGCTCAAAGCAGTTTTGTAAGTCAAAATCATATTCGATTTTTAAATTTAGTTCACATTTGCGTTTTATGAGTCTTTAAATTAAAAATGTATAAAGAACACCTAAACACTTTAAAAAGTATTTTAAAATTGTAAATAGGGTATTTAAAATTTGATAACTCCTATGATAATTTTTATTAAAAAGAAGAGTTTTTGATGATTGATTTTTTAAAAAATAATTCAAATACTTTTTCACAACCTATGATTTTGGCATCTATTCTTTTTGTTTTTGCAGGTCCTTTAGGGGCATTTTTAGGAGTGGTTATTGGACTTTTACTTGGTAGAAAGTTAGATAAAAATGGAAATTAGACACGCATTTATACTGAAGAAATTTATTGTGCGTTGAGAAGAACCCTTAACTAAACTTGTAGACGAATGTCAGCATAGCGTGAGCTATTAAACCGATTATTCGACAAGTTTTGGGATTGTTAAGGGTTCGAGGCTCAACGTCAATAAAGCAATTGGAATAAATAAATCTTAGTTGATTTCTGGGATATTCCATTCGATTTCTATTAGGTTTCTTTCGCTTCCATGACTTTCTGATTTTATTTCTTTGAAAATTATTTCTGCTATTCTACCGTGATTATTTATTAATATTGCTAAATCTTTTATAGTGAAATCTCTAATCCAGCTACTAGTATCTAGTCTTTTTATTATATTTTCAGGGTTTTTTAAATTTTCTTGTAATTCATAATAAATATCGTTGTCTTTGTAATTTTTTATTCTAGCTATTTTTATTGTACCTGCTTCCATAATTCTTGCTATTTCGTTAGAAGCAACTTGCAATCTCATTTTGAATTCGTATGATAGTTCTCCAATTGTAAACTCTCCGTTGTTATTCGAAGGGTCTACTTTTTTAGTTCCTCTTTCGCTCTTATCTTTGTAGTATAATTCTTTGCTTGCATGATCTTTTTGATTTAACGCTGTGAATAAGTTTTTGTTATTTGGATTTTTTTCGGTTTTTTTTAGTATTAGTCTTTCTCTTTCTTCTTGGAGTATAGGAGTATTAGTACTACCTTTTCTTATAAAGGATAGACCCTCGAATAAAGATGATTTTTTTATTTTTAGTTCTTTTTTTAATTCGTAAGGTGTTTCTAAATTATTAGAGTTTATAGCTATGTATCCTACTTTTTTATCGTTATATTCTATTTGACCGGTTTCTATTTTTGGTCTCGGTTTGACATATACGTCAATAATATTTTGATAATGTCCATCGTCGAACATTTCTTTTTTTAATCCTATTATTTTTTTATCATCACTTACTCCAAAGATTATAAATTTATTTTCGTTATAAGAATCTATGCTATTTAACATAGCAAGGATATCTTTAATAAATTCGTCTTTTTTTTCTTTTGTATACTCTATTTGTTTGTAGTCTAATCTGCTATTTTCGTTTGGTAGTTCTTTTAAAATTTCTTTGATTTCATTTTCAATAGTCATGATTATTTTCTCCTTGAATTTTAAGCGAGTTTCTTCTTGTCTTGATACTATATAGAAATAACGTTCTTTTTTTAATAGGGATAGACACTTGTACATTAACTTGAATGATTTAAAAAATTTGAGGTTATTTATATTTTACTAAAATCAAGTTTGTTATTGTTACTTTTTAATGTTTATTTAGACATAAAACGACTTATCAGAAGGCATCTGTAACACAATTATTAGAAATGATATAATACAAAGGTCGTCGTTCACTTCTGTGCTGTATTTAGCATGGAAGGAGGTGACATCATGTTCAGTACACTATTTGTAACTATTATAGCTCCTATCATAGTAGGAGTTATACTCACGTTATTTTCTCATTGGCTGAATAATCGTGAAAAATAATTTAGCGGCGACATATAGCTAATACACCAAAAGAGCCCGATAACTATTCGCAGTAGTTATCGGGCTCGGTGTTTATCATGTTAGTACACTATTTGTTAATCAAATTATAACACTGGTTAATAGAGGAATGCAAAAATGTATTTAATAAATATTTTATCATGATTCAAAGTATTCATTATTAAAGCTCGTTTTTAAGATTAATTATATGGTTCTGTTGCAAAGTTAGATTTATAGTATAATTTTAACAAAAAGGAGTCT
>NZ_KV821114.1:0-648 GCF_001815595.1 Staphylococcus sp. HMSC070D05
TTCTGTTGCAAAGTTAGAAAAATATAGCTAATCACCATTTTATTGTGTCAGTCTTCGCCTAACCAGCTAACATATAACTAATTTCGTGGCATGGTGAAAATCCGTAGATCTAAAGAGACCTACGGTTCTTTTTATATAATCCGTAAATACATTCAATGCCTTTGAGTGTATTTTTTGCCGTATTGACACTTTGATATCTTGTCTTTCTCACCTTAATGTGACGATGATCTTGTTCAATGAGGTTATTGAGATATTTAGATGTGCAATGACAGTTAGGTTTCAGCTTAAACACTTTAATTATTTTAGCCATGGCTACCTTCGTTGAAGGTGCTTGATCTGTAATTATCATTTGAGGTTTACCGAATTGTTTAATAAGGCGCTTAATAAACGCATATGCTGATTGATGATCTCGTTTTTTGCGTAACCAAATATCTAATGTATGTCCATCTGCATCAATCTCGCGATACAGATAACACCACTGTCCTTTAATTTTGATATATGTCTCATCAATACGCCACTTATAATACGTTTTTTTATGTTTTCTCTTCCAAAGTTGATAGAAAATAGGTGCATACTCTTGAACCCATCGATAAATGGTTGAATGATGAACATCAAAACCACGTTCCCTTAATATTTCAGATATATCAC
>NZ_KV821115.1:0-233 GCF_001815595.1 Staphylococcus sp. HMSC070D05
AGTGCTGTAATCTTACGATAACCGTAGGTATAGTGGTTAGCTTCACATAATTCAATAACTTTTTGTGTTACAGTATCATTTTTATAGGTTTTGTTTTTCCATCGGTAATATGTTGATTTAGGTATGTTTAATACTTCTAGTATCAATTTGATTGAATAGTTTCCTTTTAATTGATCCACTAAATCTATGACTACTGTTGGTACCACTTCCTTTCCAATGCCTTGTACTTTTTT
>NZ_KV821116.1:0-8915 GCF_001815595.1 Staphylococcus sp. HMSC070D05
TCATTTTAATATGAATTCAACGAAAGTGTTTTATATAATTCCCACTAATTGGGGTCAGTCCAGAATTTATAAAAAATTCATTTACTGGCTTTTTTGCTAGGAATGATGTCCCAGTCTCTTCTTTTATTCTATCTCATAAGTTTCTTGTTTAATAGGCAGCCATAATTGTATTTTAGTGAACGGGTCCTCGAATGAGAGATCAAAAGGATAAATTTCAACATATAAGCTATTTTTTTCATAAGGTAGAGTAAGTTGTAAGCTGGATTCAATATAATACCAAGCTTCATTAACAGTATAATCAACTTGACCTTGCAAATTAAATTTTGCATAGTGCCGCCCTGGTAATAACCGGTTTTCTAAGTGAGCTGGATAACGTTCACTAGGTACGCCCACAAATAATTCTACACCTTCATCTAAAGGACATGTAATAACAAATAACTCATATGGACTGATATTATTATATCGTTTTAATTCTTTTATTTTACCATCTAAATATAAATCTTCTAAAAAATCAGGAACTTTGTAAGGGTTAGATAGTTGATTAGCCTCGATATATTTTACATATCCAACTAGAGGTGTGTCTTTAGTCGTTTCTAGCCTGTAAGGGTATGGTGCTCTTTCTGTAGTTGTTAATTTAATATACAAACGTTCATTCATTTTTAGTTCTTCTTTTTTAGTAGAAGCTTGAATAGGAGATATTCCATGAAAATCACTAAAATCATTTGCAAAGTCATTTGAACTTAAATAATTATAGCGTTTTGCCACATCAACTAATCTCGAAGAACTTTGTATCATTTCTTTAGCAGCTTCAGTCATTTTTCGAGAGTGCGCAT
Organism: Staphylococcus sp. HMSC070D05; assembly: GCF_001815595.1. NCBI lineage: Bacteria > Bacillati > Bacillota > Bacilli > Caryophanales > Staphylococcaceae > Staphylococcus > Staphylococcus sp. HMSC070D05. The sequence continues at coordinate 834 of NZ_KV821116.1, forward strand.
AACTTTCAGGAGGTTGTCCAACAATCATTTTAAACGATTGATCAAGATGGTAAGGGGAAAGACCAACGTAATCACTTAAATTTTGCAAATTAAAAGGCTCTAATAAATGATCTTCTATATATACAATTGCCTGTTGTATCTGCTTGATAACGTCCAAAACTTTCACTCCAATAAATTTACAATCAATACTAATATTTTACATTATTTTATAAAAATATACATCAATAATATAAAATTAAATTAAATTTTTAAATGACTATTTACACATTCAATTTAAAAAGGACAAGACCTTATTTTCAATAAGTGAAAATAATATAATGTGTCTTATCCTTTATATATTTATCACATGAAGTTTCTAATATATCTGTTTATTGAATATCGTCCCACCAATGATTTCCGTCTCTGCTTAATAATAAATCACTTTCGATAGGGCCATTTGTCCCTGATTTATAATTAGGGAAATTTGGATCAATCATGGTCCAATGTTCTTGAATAGCGTCCACAAATTTCCATGTAGATTTAAGTTCTTCCCAATGTGTAAAGTTTGTTGCATCACCTTTAAGACAATCGAATAACAAGTTTTCATATGCATCTACCGTGTTCATTTTATCTTGTGTACTCATAGCATAAGACAGTTGAACAGGTTTTGTTTCGATACCTTGAATACTTTTCTTAGCATTTAAGTGTAATGAAATACCTTCATTAGGTTGAATATTAATAACTAATAAATTAGAATCTAGTAATCGGTCCGTTTGATAATATAAATTCATAGGAACTTCTTTAAATTCTACAACAACTTGTATACATTTAGATTTCATACGTTTACCAGTACGAATATAGAACGGTACACCAGCCCAACGGAAGTTATCAATAGTTAACCTTCCAGAAACAAAGGTCGGTGTATTAGAATCAGACGCAACACGATCTTCATCTCTATAAGCGATAACACGTTGGTCATTAATAGTCCCTTCTCCATATTGTCCACGCACAAAGTTTTGATTGACTTCTTCAGGTTTTAATTGTCTTAAAGATTTTAATACTTTCACCTTTTCAGCTCGAATATCATCACTTTTTAGACTAATAGGTGCTTCCATTGCTAGTAATGCAACCATTTGTAACATATGGTTTTGTACCATATCTTTTAATGCGCCGCTCGATTCATAATAACCTCCACGATCCTCAACACCGAGTATTTCTGAAGAAGTGATTTGGATATTAGAGATATACTTATTATTCCAAAGAGGTTCAAACATCGCATTAGCGAATCGTAGAACTTCGATATTTTGCACCATATCTTTACCAAGATAGTGATCAATTCTGTATATTTCTTCTTCTTTAAATGATTGTCGTAATTGATTATTTAATTGTTCAGCAGATTTAAAATCACTACCAAATGGTTTTTCAATTACAAGGCGTTTAAATCCTTTAGTTTCAGTTAAGCCAGAAGCTTTTAAATAATCAGAAATTGGTCCAAAGAATTGAGGCGCCATTGCTAAATAGAATAGGCGATTACCTTCTAATTTAAATGTATCATCAAGTTCATTAGAGAATGTTAATAATTCATGATAACTTTCTTCTTCATTAACATCATTTTTAAAATAAAAAACATGTTCTATGAATTCATCGAGTCGATCAGTATCTTTGACGTGTGTTTGAATAGATTGTTTAACTTGTTCACGGAAAAAGTCGTTAGTATAATCTCTTCGACCAACACCAATAATGGCAATATGTTCATCTAAATTATCTTGTTGATATAAATGGAATAAAGAAGGGAATAATTTTCTATGACTCAAATCTCCAGTTGCGCCAAATATAGTAATTAAACAAGGGATATGTTTAGTATGTGTGTTCAAATTCAAAACCTCAATTCTTTAATTGCTATGATTCATTCATTATAAATTAAAACTGTTTTTCTTGATATATTTTTGCCTAAAATTGTTGATAATATTTACAATATTAAACTAAATAACATACAATTTATTTTTTATAAGTTACATTATACCCTAAATTCTGATAAATTCATTTATTTTATTTCATATGATAACAAACTTATAGACGTATGATAAAATATACTAAAGAAAGAGGAGGCAAATGCATGGAAGTTACATTTTTTGGAACGAGTGCGGGTTTACCTACTAAAGATCGTAATACTCAAGCCATTGCTTTAAATCTAGAACCTTATTCAAATTCAGTATGGTTATTCGATGTAGGAGAGGGGACTCAACATCAAATTTTGCATCACTCAATAAAATTAGGCAAAGTTGATCATATTTTCATCACACATATGCATGGCGACCACATTTTTGGATTACCTGGATTATTAACAAGTCGTTCATTTCAAGGTGGAGAAGATAAACCATTGACGTTAATAGGGCCAACAGGTTTACAACAATTTATTGAAACTGCATTGAAATTATCTGAATCTCATTTAAACTATCCTATTACATATATTGAAATTGATAATAATTTTACATATCATCATAATGGCTTTACAGTTTCATCAAGGTTATTAAATCATGGTATACCTTCATATGGTTATCGAATTGAGGCTCCTACAACACCAGGTACAATTGATGTCACTGCATTAAAGGCAATTGGACTAGAGCCGGGTCCTAAATATCAAGAAGTAAAAATGTTTGATACTTTTGAATATAATAATCAAATTTATCTTTCTAAAGACTTTAAAGGTCCAGCCAAACCAGGACCTATTGTTACCATTTTTGGAGATACGAAACCATGTGATAACGAATATATACTTGCAGAAAATGCGGATATTATGATTCATGAAGCAACATATATTGAAGGTGACAAAATTTTAGCAAATAACTATCATCATAGTCACATTGATGATGTATTTAAATTAATCCATCAGTCCAATGTGAAAAAAAGTTTTATTACCCATCTAAGTAATCGATATAATTTAGAAGAGATAGAAGAGATAAACCGTGCATTAAAAGAAATGAAAGATACACCAAACTTTGAGTTTGTTAAAGATTTCGATACATTCAAATTTTAAATCATATTAGAGTTTTTAATGATACGTAAAAACTCAAAAAATAGCTATAACGATATGTATTACTTAATTTTCATTATAGCTATTTTTAATATTTATTAATCCTCTTCACTTTTAGAAAGAGCGATACTTCTATGAACTGCAGCATCTAGACAGGCTTTAAAAACACCCTCAATATCATGTCGATTCAGTTCATTTAATCCAGCTTGTGTTGTGCCACCTTTAGAGGTAATATTTTTTCTAAGTTGTTCCATACTTAAATCTGATCGTTCAATCATCTTACTTGTTCCAATAATGAGATTTTTAATGGATTCTTCAACTTGCTTCTTTTCAAGACCTAATGATGTTCCTGCTTTAACATATTGTTCAAATACATGATATAAAAAAGCTGGTCCGCTTCCTGTAATAGCTGTCACTTGATGTAAATACTCTTCGTCAACTTCAATAACTGAACCAAAAGCACTAATTAATTCTGTTACTTCATCTTTAGAATGAGGATCGAAATTACCAGAAAAACTAATACCTGTTACTGAATGACCTATCTGTGCATTTGTATTGGGCATAATTCTAGCAACAGGATTATTCGTTTCTAGCTTTTCTCGAATATAATTTATCGATAAACCAGCCATAATAGATATAAAATGATGGTCTGATTGTATATGTGATTTAATACGTGATGCGACCGTTTCAAAATCATGAGGTTTAGTACCTAAAAAAATATAATCTGCATCTTTTAATAAAAATGCATCATCGTAACTATATTTTACTCCTAATTCTTTCGCAAATAATTTTAAAGTATTTTCATTTGATTTATTTGTTAAATAAATATCATTATGATTTAATATTTTAGAATCAATAATTCCTTTAAAAATGGCTTGTGCCATGTTACCAGCGCCATAAAATACTAACTTCATAAAACAGCACCATCCTTATCCTTAATTGATAAAACTATAGTAACATATTCATTAAAATTATTATCAAAAATTAACCATACTTGATAGATAGGAGAGAATCATCAGTGATCGTAGGTAAACATTTCATCGTAACTGGAGGAACTAGTGGCTTAGGTTTAGAAATAACGAAAAAATTATTAAAAAAAGGCGCATATATTACCCTCATTGTTCGTAGTACGGAGAAATTCGAAAATATTAATTTTAATCCGTACAAACATCGTGTTTCAATGATTAAATGTAATTTACAAGATACTTCACAAATAGATAATATTTCTAAATCCCTTTGTTATCCGATTGACGGAATCATTTATAGTGCAGGTTTAGGTTTTTTTAAATCAATACAATCTCATTCGTTAGAAGAAATCATGGAAACTTATGATGTGAATGTGCTTGGTTTTATTACATTATTTAAATCTGTTAAACCATATTTAACAATGAACGCTTCTATAGTGGCTATTTCAAGTCAGGCAGCATTTGCAACGCAAGCGAATGCTGCATTTTATGGGTCATCTAAAGCTGCTTTAAATGGCGTATTAAATGCTCTAAGAATTGAGGAGCAAGACTTTCATGTTATGACTGTTAATCCAGGTCCCATTAATACACCATTTCACAAAAAAGCAGATCCATCATTGAAGTATGCTAATAAATATGCGTCACTAATGATAGATCCTAAAATACTCGCAGAAGACATCGTTAAAGGTATTATCACTCGTAAATTAGAAATTAATAAGCCGCTATGGATGAATCCATTATTAAAACTTTACCAATTAGCTCCTAGAAAAATTGAAAAACATTTTGCTTCATTGTTTAAAAATAAAATATAATTTAACCTAAAAAAGTGATGAAGCATTCATCATAGATACTTCATCACTTGTACTTTATACCAACGATGATTTGTATGAATTTATAATAATGATTAATTACTCAAGATGCTGAGTATATTCCAAATCTTTCACACGGTGACGTGCTGATTTAATTTGATCCAAACTTACTGTTTTATTAAAATTAGCAATATTATCTTTTAATTGTGAAACAGAACTTGCACCAACAATAATAGAACCTAATGCATCATGGGATTTTAAATATTCGAATGATAAAGCACTTAAATTACTTTCAACTTCCTTAATAGAAGCAATCGTTTCTCCTAATTCATGATAATTATAGTCAAAAATACCATCGGAAAATTTCTGATCAAGTACATTAACACTATTTGAAGTAAGTAACCCTTTAAACACAGGACCACGTGCTAAAACTTTTACGCCATGAGAATGAATGTGATTCAAAAGACGTTCTGGACGATTATCAATAAGATTAAATTGAGACATAATCGTTTCTATTTGACTGTGTTTTAAATAATACTCAATCACGTTAGGTCTAATAGAAGAGATTCCATAAGCTTTGATTACACCTTCTTTTTTCAGTTCATCGAATGCACTAATCGTCTCATCTAGGGGATCATCAATTGTTCCACCGTGAAGTTGATAAAGATCTAACTGTTCTAAACCTAAACGTTTTAAAGAACTTTTAACACTTTCTTTAATATATTTTTTGGAAGGATCCCAAGTAGTACTACCATCATTAAGAGGTCTATTTCCTACTTTTGTTCCTATAACAATGTCATCTCTATTTTGATATTTCTTTAAAGACTTTCCAACAATGTCTTCATTGACACCTCTATCATAAATATCTGCAGTATCAAAATATGTGATACCATTTTCAATTGCACACTCAATGATTTCTTCTGCGTGATGATATTCTGTGCCTAAACTCATACAGCCTAAACCTAGTTCCGAAATTTCAATGCCACTTTTTAATATATTTTTTTGCATGAACAATCTCCTTCCGATACACTTTAGTTAACGCATTTATCTTATCAATTTATTAACTGAATGAAAAGGGACGTGAATATAATGGACTTTAATGAAAAAACATTTGATAGAACAGTCATTTATAATGGTAAAATTATCGATCTAGAAATACACGATGTGGAGTTACCAGACGGGAAAACTTCTAAGAGAGAAATTATCAAGCATAATGGTGCTGTGGCAATTTGCGCGATTACTCCAGAAAAAGAAGTGTTATTGGTTAAACAATATCGTAAACCTATTGAAAAACCCTTGTTAGAAATTCCAGCAGGTAAACTAGAAGAAGATGAAGAAAGAGAAGAAGCAGCTAAACGCGAATTAGAAGAAGAAACTGGTTACAAAGCTAATCATTTAACGTTCATTACTCATATGTATGGTTCTCCAGGATTTTCAAATGAGAAACTAACTATTTATTTTACTGATAATTTAAGTGTTGGAGAATTAAATCTGGATGATGACGAATTTGTAGAATTGTATAAAATACACTTAGACGATATCCATGCACTTTTAGAAAGTCATGAAATTGAAGATGCGAAAACAATAATTGCTTTACAATATGTATTATCAAATTATAATCATTCTAAATAAGGCATGATAACTACTTGATTTTTACTAAATTTATTGGTAATTTATTAATTGAAATAATTTAGTTTAAAATGATTATAATTAATTGAGGAGTGATGCTCCCGTGGAAGAACGTCTAAATAGAGTAAAACAACAATTACAGCAATCTTCTTATAAATTAACGCCTCAACGCGAAGCAACAGTTCGTGTGTTAATTGAAAATGAAAAAGATCATCTAAGTGCTGAAGATGTATATTTAAAAGTAAAAGATAAAGCACCTGAAATAGGTTTAGCTACTGTTTATCGAACTTTAGAACTACTTGCTGAATTAAAAGTAGTAGATAAAATTAATTTTGGTGATGGGGTAGCACGATTTGATTTGAGAAAAGAAGGTGCGAAACATTTTCATCATCATTTAGTTTGTATGGAATGTGGTAAGGTAGATGAAATTCATGAAGATTTACTGCCAAAAGTAGAAGAACGTGTTGAATCAGAATATCAATTTAAAATTTTGGATCATCGTTTAACATTTCATGGTATATGTTCAGAATGCCAAGCTAAAGGTAAATAATAAGTTAAACCTAATAAAGTGTTGTTTCAACTTTATATGCAAATGCTTAGAAGCGCTTTTCAAGATACAAAAGTAATATGTAATAATTAATCGATAGAAGGTGTGAAATTAAGAATCAATTTTGAATTCTATTTCATACCTTTTTTACATAAACGGAGGTGTAATATGAATACGATTATTGAAGAGTTCTTAAAATTTATTCAAATTGAAAAGGGATTGAGTGAAAATACTATCGGCGCATATCGACGCGATTTAGCTAAATATGAAGAATACATGAAAGAACATAAAATTGCTCATATCGATTTTATTGATCGGCAAGTTATACAAGAATGCTTAGGATATTTAATAGATCAAGGTGCTTCAGCTAAATCAATGGCGCGTTTTATCTCTACAATTCGCAATTTTCATCAATTTGCACTTAGAGAAAAATATGCCGCTAAAGATCCAACTGTCTTAATTGAGACTCCAAAATATGAGAAGAAGTTACCCGATGTTTTAGAAGTTGAGGAAGTACTGCAACTTTTAGAAACACCGGACTTAAATAAGAAAAATGGATATCGTGATCGTACAATATTAGAATTATTATATGCGACTGGTATGCGTGTTTCTGAACTGATACAAATTAATATTGAAGATATAAATCTTATTATGGGATTTATTAGAGTATTTGGTAAAGGTAATAAAGAACGAATTATACCATTAGGAGACACTGTGATTGAATTTCTAGATACGTATTTAGAAAAGGTACGTCCTCAACTTTTGAAAAAAACTATTACAAATGTATTATTTTTAAATATGCACGGTAGACCTTTAACTAGACAAGGAATATGGAAGATGATTAAACAATATGGTTCGAAGGCTAATATTAATAAAACTTTAACCCCTCACACGTTGAGACATTCATTTGCTACACATCTTTTAGAAAACGGGGCAGATCTAAGAGCAGTTCAAGAAATGCTTGGCCATTCAGATATTTCAACGACGCAACTGTATACACATGTGTCTAAATCCCAAATAAGACAAATGTATAATCAATTTCATCCTAGAGCTTAAAAATAAAAGAAAGAAAAGTGAATTATTTAACTTTTTGGACTGACCCCAATTAGTGGGAATGAT
>NZ_KV821117.1:0-379 GCF_001815595.1 Staphylococcus sp. HMSC070D05
TTGATGCAGAGGGACATACATTAGATATTTGGTTGCGTAAGCAACGAGATAATCATTCAGCATATGCGTTTATCAAACGTCTCATTAAACAATTTGGTAAACCTCAAAAGGTAATTACAGATCAGGCACCTTCAACGAAGGTAGCAATGGCTAAAGTAATTAAAGCTTTTAAACTTAAACCTGACTGTCATTGTACATCGAAATATCTGAATAACCTCATTGAGCAAGATCACCGTCATATTAAAGTAAGAAAGACAAGGTATCAAAGTATCAATACAGCAAAGAATACTTTAAAAGGTATTGAATGTATTTACGCTCTATATAAAAAGAACCGCAGGTCTCTTCAGATCTACGGATTTTCGCCATGCCACGAAATTAG
>NZ_KV821118.1:0-287 GCF_001815595.1 Staphylococcus sp. HMSC070D05
GGCGATCCAATCATAGAAAAAGAAGAGATTCCGTTTGATAAAAAACGTGAATTTAATCCAGATCTAGCACCTGGTACAGAAAAAGTCGTACAAAAAGGTGAAAATGGAGAGAAAACAATCACAACACCAACTACGAAAAATCCATTAACAGGAGAAAAAGTAGGCGAAGGTGAACCAACAGAAGAAATCACAAAAGATCCTGTAGACGAAATAATTGAGTATGGTCCAGACATCGATAGTGATTCAGACTCAGACAGCGACTCAGACTCAGACAGCGATTCAGACTC
>NZ_KV821119.1:0-11729 GCF_001815595.1 Staphylococcus sp. HMSC070D05
GGTAACACGGGTTCGAGTCCCGTAGGAGTCATATAAACAGAAGTGAAACATCGCTTCTGTTTTTTTATTTAATTGAATAGAGGAGAGTTGTCCGAGTCTGGCTGAAGGAGCACGCCTGGAAAGTGTGTAGGCGCTTTATCGCGTCTCAAGGGTTCGAATCCCTTACTCTCCGTATCAAAAGCTTTATATCATAGGGTTTAGACTTAGCAAGTGTCAATTATGTGTCAAGAAAATAATTCTCTGACATGTTGACCTTGCTCTTTTTATGTTCTTACTCTCCGTACAGTAGCTCAGAATGGTTATTTTCCATTCTGAGTTTTTTATAGCTACAAGTATTTAACTATATTTATCTAAAAAGGCTAATATCTTTTAAAAAATAAAACAATCACAACATAAATTTAAACATGAATCCTGTTAAGTCATTTAAAAATCGTTATAATATAGTGTGTATAACTATTGGAGGAATGAATAGTGGAATTTTGGTTAAAAGAGCAAAGTATAAAAAACAAAAACAAAATTGCGGTTACAGATGGTAAATATACATTAACATATAATCAATTATATTCTGAAGCGTATCAGCTTTCAAAGAAATTATTATCTTTAAATGAAAGTAGGGTAGGACTATATATTGGAAATGACATTGATTCTGTTATTTTAGTGCATGCATGTTGGTTAGCGCAAATTGAAATTGCAATGATCAATACACGATTAACAACAACTGAAATGACCAATCAAATGAACTCAGTGAATGTTCAACTTATTTTAACTACAAAAGAGTTCGATTTATCTTCACATCAATTTCTCTCGTTTAATCAACTCAGCGATTATCCTGAAACGCCTAATCGTAAACAATTTGATATTCATCGTATTGCATCTATTATGTTTACATCAGGGACGACAGGACCCCAAAAAGCCGTACCTCAAACGTTTAAAAATCACTATGCAAGTGCATTAGGCTGTAAAGAAAGTCTAGGATTTGATCAACAAACGATATGGTTATCGGTTCTTCCAATTTATCATATTTCAGGACTGAGCGTGATTTTACGTGCTATCATTGAAGGGTTTACTGTACGTTTATTAAATAAATATAATACTGAAGATATGCTGACTATTATTAAAAACGAATATCCTACACATGTGTCACTTGTGCCACAAACGTTAAAGTGGCTAATGGATGCTGGTTTAAATAAACCATACTCAATTGAAAAAATATTACTTGGGGGTGCTAAATTATCATCTACGCTCATACAACAGGCATTGAGTTATCAATTACCTATTTATAATTCTTTTGGAATGACGGAAACATGTTCGCAGTTCCTAACCGCTTCGCCAGATATGTTAGCTAAACGATATGATACAGTAGGTAAACCAAGTAATAACGTTGAAGTATGCATTAAACAACTTAATGAAGAGGGACATGGTGAATTACTTATAAAAGGCGACAATGTAATGAATGGATATTTGTATCCTAAAGATTTGGATAACACATTTGAAGATGGTTTCTTTAAAACAGGAGATATTGCAGAAATAGATAGTGATGGTTTTGTAATGGTTTATGATCGACGTAAAGACCTTATTATTAGTGGTGGAGAAAATATCTATCCTTATGAAATTGAAACAGTGGCTAAAACATTCAATGGAATTATAGATGCAGTATGTGTACCTAAAGAAGACGATACTTGGGGTCAGATTCCAGCACTTTACTATGTCGCAAGTGAAACAATTGAGGTTAATGACCTTATAGATTTCTTACAAGAACATTTAGCAAAATATAAAGTTCCTAAGATATATCAACACGTCAATGCATTACCTTATACTTCTACTGGAAAATTACAACGTAATAAAGTTGGAACTGAGGACCATTAAATGAAAATCATTGATACACAATTTTATTACTATACCGCACCATTTCATTCTCCGATTACGACGCCTAAAGTCGATATGACACATCGTAAAGCACTTATAGTACGATTTATTTCTGATGAAGGGAAAAGTTATTTTGGTGAATGTAATGCATTTGAAACGGATTGGTATGATACTGAAACAATTGAGACAGTAAAAATACGAATACAACAATGGTCAAAAAAGATTTTAAATCATTCATTTAATACATTTAGTGACTGGTTACCTTATCTTGATTTATTAGATAGTTATCCAACTACTAGATGTACTGTTGTGATGGCGGTTTATCAGATGTTTTATTCACAACCGTGCTTTAATGTTGAATATGGGGCAACAGTAAGTGGTTTATCTTTTTCACAATTACAAACACTTAAAGACACAAAGCCAGCACGTATTAAATTAAAATGGAGTTCTCATCTCATTAACGATATAAAAAAGCTACGAAATGAACTTCCATTTGAATTTAATCTTGCACTCGATGCAAATGAAGCACTGGATATGTCACAATTTCACTTATTAAAAGAGATTGATCAACATGATATTCTATACGTTGAAGAACCATTTAAAGATTTAAATGATTTAAGTTATATAGATGTTACTCATTATCCTGCTATTGCTATTGATGAAAAAGCAACGGATTTACAATCAATTTTGAAAATTATTCATCAATATCCTATCACTGCAGTTGTGGTTAAACCATTTAGACTGGGAGGAATAGATAGAGCGCTAGAACTTATTCACTTATTAAAAGAGAAAGATATTAAAGTGATTGTTGGTGGGATGTATGAATATGGACTTAGTCGATATTTTACTGCTTTATTAGCAAAAGAGGGATCTTATCCAGGAGATATTACTCCAGATGGATATTATTTTGAAACAGACTTTACACAAGGCATAGGCATATTAAAAGAAGGATTGATATATTTCAATCCCCCTAAAGTTAATATGAATGCATTATCTGTTTATGAATGATGATGTGTATGTTTGTCTTTTTTTAAAGGCACTGGATCAAATCCGCCTTCATGAAATGGATGGCATTTTAAAATACGTTTTACTCCCATATAGCCACCTTTAAATGCGCCATATACTTCTATAGCTTCTTTAGTATATTCAGAACAAGTAGGATAGAATCGACATGTTGGTGGTGTCATAGGGGAGATGAAATGCTGATAAAAACGAATGACGCTTAGAAATAATTTTTTAAGCATAAATAAACCTCCTATAGACATTAGATTATTAAATAATTTTACCACATTTAAGAGGGGGATGAGTGATATGGAGTTTATCGATCAAGAGGATAGACGAGTCACGATGCAATATAAAACTGATGACGATATACCAAACGGAAACCATGTTTTAGCTATTCCGATATTTCAAAATCAATTATTATTCACTAAACACTCTAAAAGAGGTATCGAGTTCCCTGGAGGTAAAGTTGAAATTAATGAAACGAGTCAACAAGCGATTGCTAGAGAACTTTATGAAGAAACAGGTGGAAAGATAGAAGCCTTATATTATATCGCACAATATCAAGTTCATACCTTTGATAAGTCACTTTTTAAAAAAGATGTGTATGTGATTAAAGTGAAATCCATTGAACATAAACATGATTATTTGGAAACAGAGGGTCCTATATTATTTCATCTAGTTAATGAGATTCCTGAGCACCAAAAAAGTTATTTAATTAAAGATGAAGCAATTTTAAAATGTTTAGAAAGGGTGAAAGATCTTGGGTATTACAAATATTAGAACAATGCCTGTTGAATCCAACACTCATCGATTTGAGGAAATAACTTATACAGTAGACGAGTTAAGGGTAAAAGCGTTACAGATGGTCCCATTGTATCATAATGTTAAACGTATTGTAGTTTATTTACGTGGTGGAAAAGGGCAAGTTGGTAGAGTAAGAGCTTCAAGACTTATGCAATTTTCTGATCCATATACATTAGTTATAGGACCCTATTATAGAGGAAGTAATGGTAGTGAAGGAAAAGATGAATTTTGTAATGCTGATTTACACGATGTAACAGTACTTATTCGACTATTAAAAAATAAGTATCCCCAAGCTTTCGTCCATATGATTGGATTTTCAAGAGGTGGAATTCAAGGTTTATTATCATTTCAGGATGATCCAGTTGATAGCTATATTATTTGGGGAGGCGTTTCAGATATTCATTTAATGTATGAAGAACGTGTGGATTTAAGAGGAATGCTAAGACGTATGGTAGGTCATCCGAAAAAAGATAAAGAGGCATATGAACAAAGAAATGCGATACGTACATTGAATCAAAATAGCCCACCTATTTTAATTGTACATGGTGGTAAAGATTGGCAAGTGGGTATACATCAAGCGTATTTTCTTCAAAAACAACTAGAACTTAAAGGGGTCAAACATGATACATTTTATCAACTTGAAGAAGGTCATGTACCAAGACCGAAAGCATTGAAAGAAGTTTTAGATTGTATACATCAATGGATGAATAATATAGAACAAGACTTACAAAGATGACTACAATGGTCATCTTTGTAAGTCTTTTGTTTATATATTATTAATGACTAAATCCACCATTTTTAGCAATATCTTTTACTTCATCTCCAAATTTTTTGAAGTTTTCTTCAAAACGTTGTTTTAAGTCATTAGCTTGATGACGATAAGCCTCAGGATCATTCCAAGCATGGATTGGATTTAAAATCGTTTTAGGCACATCTTCCATTTCAATTGGTATACTTAAACCAAATATTTCATCTTTAGTAAATGTAGCTTGTTTTAGTTTGCCAGAAATAGCTTGATCTACCATATAACGTGTATAATGTAAGCTGATACGACGTCCAACACCATATTTTCCACCCGTCCATCCTGTATTTACTAGATATACATCAACATCATGGTCATCAATTAGCTTACCAAGTAAATTCGCATATTTAGTAGGGTGCAAAGGTAAAAATGGAGCGCCAAAGCATGTTGAAAATGATGGTTCAGGTTCTGTCACGCCACGTTCAGTGCCAGCTAATTTTGACGTAAAACCACTTAAGAAATGATACATGGCCTGAGATTTAGATAATTTAGAAATAGGTGGAAGTACACCAAATGCATCTGCAGTTAAGAAAATAATTGTATTAGGGTGTGCGGCTTTAGAAGGTAATACGATATTATCGATATGATGAATTGGATAAGCAGCACGTGTGTTTTCTGTGTTCGTATTATCATCAAAATCAACATGGCCACGTTCATTAACAATTGTATTTTCAAGAATAGTACCATATTGAATGGCATTATAAATTTGAGGTTCTTTTTCTTTAGATAGGTGAATGGCTTTTGCATAGCAACCACCTTCAATGTTAAAAATACCATTTTTATTCCAACCATGTTCATCATCGCCAATTAATTTACGATTTGGAGTCGCTGATAATGTTGTTTTTCCTGTACCAGATAATCCAAAGAATAGAGCAACATCACCTTTTTCTCCAACATTGGCAGAACAATGCATACTCATAATATCTTGCATAGGTAATAAGTAGTTCATCACTGAAAAGATACCTTTTTTCATTTCTCCAGCGTATTCAGTACCACCAATTAAAATCACTTTATGTTTAAATGAAACAATAATAAATGTTTCAGAATGAGTACCATCAACGTCTGGATTAGCTTTAAAATGAGGGGCAGAAACGATAGTGAAATTTGGCTTAATATGACTTGCTTCCTCAATAGATTCAGGTCGGATAAACATGTTTTGGGCAAATAAATTATGCCATGCAAGCTCATTGATGATTTTTAATTTTAATTGTGAGTCTTTATCACTTCCGGCATAACCGTTAAAAACGTATAATTCCTCTTTTTGATCTAAATAATCTAATACTTTGTTGTATAAATTTAAAAACACGTCTTCATCTATAGGTTGATTAATGTCTCCCCAATCAATATTATCACGATATGAAGGTTCGTTAACGATAAATTTATCTTTTGGTGAACGACCAGTATATTTACCTGTACTCATATTAATTGCGCCAAGTTCAGTAAGTTCACCTTCATTATTGTTTAAAATTTTGTAATAAAGCTGAGTAGTAGAAAGTTGAAATAAAGTTGTTTCCTTTTCTAATAAGTGTTTGATTTTAGGTGTTTCACTGTATGTATCTATTGACATACAACATCCCTCCAAATATCTATTCATTTATTTATGTAAGCCTTTACATTAAAATAGTATAACATAATGATTTAATTATTCCATTGTAAATAAAAGAACATTTAAAAATCAAAATTGACAATTTTAAAGTATTTATGTAGTATAGGTCTTAACGGATTCTCTTATCCTGAGTGGTGGAGGGACATGGACCCAATGAAACCCAGCAACCTCTTTTTTTAAAAGAAAGGTGCCAAACCGTTTGCAGACGCAATAATTGTCTGAACGATAAGAGCGAATGGACGTTTAAGAGCCTTCTCTCTATCTAGGTAGTTGAGAAGGCTCTTTTATTTTAAGCTCATTGTCAAAAGAGAATTTTCGTAAATATAGTTAAAAAAAGGAGCAGATCATGACTTATAATAAACGTTTATTTACATCAGAGTCAGTGACAGAAGGACATCCAGATAAAATCGCCGATCAAGTATCTGATGCGATTTTAGATGAAATTTTAAAAGATGATCCTAATGCACGTGTCGCTTGTGAAACAACAGTAACAACAGGTATGGCTTTAATTTCTGGTGAAATTTCAACGTCTACATATGTAGATATTCCTAAAGTAGTACGCGAAACAATCAAAAATATTGGTTATACAAGAGCTAAATATGGTTACGATTATCAAACAATGGCTGTTTTAACAGCTATTGATGAACAATCACCTGATATTGCCCAAGGTGTAGATAAAGCACTTGAGTATCGCAATGATATATCTGAAGAAGAAATTGAAGCAACAGGTGCCGGAGACCAAGGATTAATGTTTGGTTATGCAACAAATGAAACAGAAACATATATGCCGCTTCCAATCTTTTTATCACATCAACTAGCGAAACGCTTATCAGATGTGCGTAAAGACGGTACCTTAGATTATTTACGTCCAGATGGTAAAGTTCAAGTAACAGTAGAATACGATGAAAATGATAAACCTAAACGTATTGATACGATTGTGGTATCTTCTCAACATGCTGAAGACATTGAATTAGAACAAATCCAAAAAGATATTAAAGAGCATGTCATTTATCCGACTGTGCCTGAAGATTTAATTGATGATGAAACTAAATTCTTTATTAATCCCACTGGCCGATTTGTTATTGGGGGGCCACAAGGAGACGCTGGTTTAACTGGAAGAAAAATTATCGTAGATACATATGGTGGTTATGCTCGTCATGGAGGCGGTTGTTTCAGTGGTAAAGATCCTACAAAAGTAGACCGATCTGCGGCATATGCAGCGAGATATGTTGCAAAAAATATTGTAGCAGCTGGATTAGCTGAGCAATGTGAAGTGCAATTAGCTTATGCAATTGGTGTAGCAGAACCTGTATCTATTGCTATTGATACATTTAAAACTGGTAAAGTTTCTGAAAGCCAATTAGTTGAAGCTGTAAGAAAACACTTTGATTTGAGACCAGCAGGTATCATTAAAATGCTTGATTTAAAACATCCTATTTACAAACAAACTGCTGCATACGGACACTTTGGTCGTACTGATATATTGTTACCATGGGAAAAATTAGATAAAGTGAATGTCCTAAAAGATGCCGTTCAAAAATAATGTAGGATATACATCAATTAATTAGGTTAAACCTCGAAATTATCGTCTATTTCTATTATAATAGATAGATATTGACAGTTTAAAAGGAGCGTTATCTAATGAATTCATTTGGACCGATTGAGATTGGTTTAATTGTAGCGATAATCATAGCGATTATATGTTTTATTCTATTTTTAGTTGCCTTGAAAAGTAAAAATAATATAAAACACAAAGCGAGTGAAGAATACAATCTCAAGGAACAACAACTCAAATCTTCACATGAGGAAGCACTTGAAAAAGAACGTATTGAAAATAAAAAACAAGTAACGAAACAAAAAGAAGAATTTGAAACTACAGTTAATGGAAAAGAACGTGAAATTGATGCTTTG
Source organism: Staphylococcus sp. HMSC070D05 (assembly GCF_001815595.1). Classification (NCBI taxonomy): domain Bacteria; kingdom Bacillati; phylum Bacillota; class Bacilli; order Caryophanales; family Staphylococcaceae; genus Staphylococcus; species Staphylococcus sp. HMSC070D05. The sequence continues at coordinate 7,995 of NZ_KV821119.1, forward strand.
AAATTATTTTCTAAAAATAAAAGTGAATACGTGACTGATATGAGACTCATTGGTATTAGAGACCGTTTAGTTAAAGAAAAACGTATTAGACGTGAAGATATGCATATAATGGCTAATGTTTTTTTACCAAGTAATGAATTTAATAATATTCAACGTATTAGTCATCTTGTGCTTACTAGAACGGGTTTATATATCATTGATTCACAATTATTAAAAGGTCATGTTTATAATGGAATTAGTGGCGCACAATTTCAAGAATTACCAATGCTGAAGCAAGTATTTGATACACTTGATTTAAATACACAAGCGCCTCAAACGTTAGTTCTTGATCAACATGAAGATAATCATTCGAAACTATCATTTATTAATTATTCTGATCAACTTTCTGCAATTGAGACGTTGGCTACAGATTTACAAACAGAATTAGGACTTAAATATAAGCCAACATCAATTTTATATTTTAATCCTAAACATAATAAAGACGTAACGATTTCAAACTATGCACAAAGCTCAAGTGTTAAGGTTTTAGTTGGTCCCGAACAACTTGACGAATTCTTTAACAAATTTGTATTCCATGGGCGTATTCAATATAATGTCGATGAATTACAAAATATTATGGATAAAATTGAATCATTTAACTAAGAGGGGCTACCATCAAAATTTTAAATTTTGATGGTACTTTTTTTATTACAAGCGATGTTCATAAATATACTTTTAGGGTATATACAGAATAGTTATTTTTAAAGGAGGAAGTAAAATGGACTATATTGAATTCTATAATGGAAATCAAATGCCAATGTTAGGACTTGGAACATTTCGAGTAGAAAACGACGATACTTGTAAAGAAGCAGTTAAACATGCCATTGAATCTGGGTATCGTAGCATAGATACTGCTAAAGTATATGGAAATGAAGAACAAGTAGGCCAAGGTATCAAAGAAGGATTAGAATCAACAGGTTTAAATAGAGAAGACATTTTTGTAACATCAAAATTATTCTTCGAAGATTTCGGACGTGAAAATGTGGCTCAAGCCTACGAAACTAGTATCCAAAAACTTGGATTAGATTATTTAGATTTGTACTTAGTACATTGGCCAGGAACAAATGAAGCCGTAATGATTGATACATGGAAAGGCATGGAAGATTTATATAAAGATAATAAAGTTAAAAATATTGGAGTTAGTAATTTCAATCCAGATCATTTTGAAGCATTATTAGCACAAGTTTCAATCAAACCAGTCATTAACCAAGTAGAATTTCATCCATACTTTACTCAAGAAAAACTTAGAACATATTTAGAAGCTCAAAATATTTATATGGAATCTTGGTCACCATTTATGAATGCACAAATTTTAAACGATGAAACGTTAAATGAAATTGGCAAAGAAGTTAATAAATCAGCAGCACAAGTTATTATTAAATGGAATATGCAACATAATGTCGTCGTTATTCCTAAATCAGTTACATCAAGCAGAATTGAAGAAAATATAGATGTATTTGATTTTGAATTATCAGAAGAGCAAATGAAACGAATTGATGATTTAAATAAAGATCAACGTATAGGGCCTGATCCAGATACATTTGAAGGTCAATAAATCTAATTTAAAAAGAGTGAACTTGTAGGTTAATTGACTACACAGTTCACTCTTTTGTTATATTATAAAACCAATCCAACAAGAAATAAATCCTATGACAAATTGCAATAGAGAATACATCATAAATTTAAAAAGTTTAAAAGACGGTGTTAGACATTGGGCAAGCTCATAAGACATGGTTGAAAATGTCGTTAAACCTCCTAAAAATCCGGTAATAAAAAACATATGTATCCAGTTTAAGTGAATAGAGAGCCCAGTCGTTAAACCAATGAGAAAACTTCCAATCCAGTTGACGATTAAAGTAGCAATAGGTATTGAAGTAGACCATTTGGATTTGGTGACATCAGTTAGCCATGCTCTAACGACAGCGCCAAAACCACCGCCAATCATAATTAAAAGAGCTTGTATCAAGATGTAAGACCTCCTAATTTCATACCTATCCAGCACAAGATAACACCAAAGCAATAACTCATTAACGCATAAACCACAGCTAAGATAATATCATGGCTGTAAAGTAATGTGACTAACTCAAATTGAAATGTTGAAAATGTTGTTAAAGCGCCTAAAAAACCAGTTGTAATACCTTTTTTAATTTTAGGATAATCTTTAAATAATTTAATTATTACTACAGATAGATAACCCATAAGAAAAGCACCTGACAGGTTAGCTATCAATGTGCCAATTGGAAAGGTGCTGCTCTGATTCATAAAGGAAAACAAAAATCTTAATAAAGCGCCCAACATACCACCTATAAACACGGAAATATATTGCATAACATACTCACCTTTATATAATATTTTATACATATTTGATTATGAAACAATGCCAAACGTTGTAACAGAAGCAAAAATATGGAACAAAATGACTACCAATATGACATAAGGTAATATTTTAGAAGCGGTCTTAATCCAATCTTTATTTTTATAATTTGAATGTTTAATTGCTTTATCAGAAAATATAATTGAAGCAATAAGGATGACAACATTTACAATACTACATGCAATTAATAAATTTTTTATTGATTTAAATTGAATGCTTAATAAAGGATTAAATGTATTAAAATAAAAGCTAATAATTAAAAGAATAACTGATATATAAAAATATTTTTTTGATTTAGACATAACAAACCTCCGATTTATACCATTAAATAATATTACCACATTTAATTTCATTTTTAATAGTACCTTTATCATAAGGTTTTAATTTTCAGAAAATTCAAAGCAAAACATTCGCATACATAAAAAAAGCATGATATAAATAACATAGCGAAATAGTAAAACATCTTGTACATAAAAAATGATCATACATATGGTGTCTTTTCATAAAGCAAGCTATATTCGTAATATAAACGAGAAGGGAAGATTTTATGACTCAATTAAATGTAGAAGTATTTGCAGATGGTGCAGATATCGAACAAATGAAAGCCGCATACAAAAATAAAGAAGTAGATGGTTTTACAACAAATCCTAGTTTAATGGCAAAAGCAGGTGTAACAGATTATAAATCTTTTGCAGAAGAAGCAGTACGTGAAATTCCAGATGCTTCTATATCATTTGAAGTATTCTCAGATGATTTAGACACAATGGAGAAAGAAGCAGAAATTTTAAAGCAATATGGTGACAATGTGTTTGTTAAAATACCAATTGTGAACTCAAAAGGTGAGTCTACAATTGAATTAATTAAAAAATTATCAGCTGATCATGTTCGTTTAAATGTAACTGCTGTTTATACAATTGAACAAGTTAAAGCTATTACAGAAGCAGTGACCGAAGGTGTACCTACATATATCTCTGTCTTTGCGGGACGTATTGCTGATACGGGTGTAGATCCACTTCCTTTAATGAAAGAATCTGTAAAAGTCTCACATAGTAAAAATGGTGTTAAATTATTATGGGCAAGTTGCCGTGAAGTGTTCAATGTTATCCAAGCTAATGAAATTGGCGCCGATATTATCACTTGTCCAGCAGATGTTGTTAAGAAAGTTAACAATAATCTTGGACGTGATATTAATGAATTGCCAGTGGATACAGTTCAAGGATTTGCAAAAGATATTAAAAATTCTGGATTATCTATATTGTAAAATCACTATATCTAATTATGACCAGAGTACGGGACATAAAGTATCTGGATAAGTGAAAAAA
>NZ_KV821120.1:0-298 GCF_001815595.1 Staphylococcus sp. HMSC070D05
TTATCTTTTATAAACATACCGTAGGTTATAAGTGGTATTCGATTAAAATCATCTATAATTGCCATATAATTGGGTTCGCTACCATAACCTGCATCAGCTACAATATATTCAGGTAAATGACCGTAGGTCTCTTGAATTGAATTTAAAAATGGTATCATCGTTCTTGTATCAGTCGGATTTTGATACACATTATAAGATAAAACGAATTGAGAATTTGTCGCTATTTGTAAATTATAACCTGGCTTGAGTTGTCCATTTTTCATATGATCTTCTTTCATTCTCATAAATGTGGCATCAT
>NZ_KV821121.1:0-9609 GCF_001815595.1 Staphylococcus sp. HMSC070D05
ATATCATTCCCACTAATTGGGGTCAGTCCAGTTAGAACCTTGCCTGTTTTTTAACTTTATTATTCTTCAATAGGAAATTCTAAATCGAATTCCACATTTAATATTTTGCCTAATAAGAAGCCACCAGTTTCTAATGGTTGGTTAAATGTAACACCATATTTTTCACGATCAAGTTCACCAGTAATAACTAAACCTGCTGTATTCTTATTATTAAGTGGGTTTAAGCTAATACCTTTATAATCTAAATCAAATGTTTCTTTTTGTATTTGATCTTTAATTGTTACATTACCAGTAACTGAATGATCATCAACACTAATAATTTCAAATTTAATTTCAGGATATTGTTCAACATTTAAGAAATCTTCACTTTTAAGATGATTATCACGATCTTCTACTTTAGTATCAATAGAATTAGCTTGAACAGTAAAAGTTCCTTTTAAAGAACTTAAATCATGAAAGTCACCTGTAATATCTGCATCAAAATCGTTAAAACGTCCTTTTACATTACTAATTACAAGGTGTTGTATTGAGAAATTTACACCTGAATGAACTGGATCTAAATTAAAGTTAGCCATTTATTTTCCCTCCAATAGTGAAATGATAAAATAATATTATTCAATTTATTTATCTTTCAATTTGATATAATTATTATACTTAGTATATTAAATAAATCTAACAAAAATTACAAACTAAGCGACTTAATTAAAATATATTAATTGTGCTGATTTTGTTTCTTTTATTTGTATTCCCTTTTTTTATAAAAATAATGATTTTGAATGTAAAATTTTTAAATATGTCTTAAACGATATAAAAACATAATTAAAAGACCTAATTTAATATTTAAACAACATTAAGTTAGATCTTTTGTATTATGCTATAAATATTTTTTCCATTCTTTGATTTTATAAGGATCTTTTACTTTTTTACCATTGATAAAAACTGTTGGAACGGATTGAATATGATTTTCTTTTGTTAACTTTTTCTGTTTTTCTGCTTCCTTCCAAGCATCGCTGTTTTTAGTTTTATACTCTTTTTTAATGCGATCTTTTTGTTTTTGAGAAATATCTAATTGATCAATTTCTTTGTCAAGTAATGTTTCAGTAATCCAATGTTTTTTTTCATCTTGTTGATGAGCATATATATTTTTTTGGAATGTAAGATATTCTTTTGGTGCAATAGCTTGAATAGCATTCCCTGCTCTAGAGCCCATTAATGAATCTTTTCCAAGAAAATTCGCATTAATAAATTGATATTCTACTTTATTTGTATCAATATAATCTTTTTTAATAATAGGCATGACGTTATCTTCAATTTTCTTGCAATAAGGACATTTATAGTCTCCATATTCTACAATTAAAATTTTCCCATTTCTCGTATGAGCTGGGGTTTTTTCTTTTTTATTTTGAGAGCAAGCGACAACGATAATGATTAAACATATAATCGCAGCTCCAATAAAAATCACTTTTTTCATATATACTCCTTACGATTGTTTCAATTAATTAAGATTTTCTTCCTTATAATCCGAATCATGTGTACTAATATATTGTTTCGTATCAAAGTGCTCTAAATAGGTTGCCTTCTTGTCTTTAAATTGATATGTATAATAATGCATTTCATCGTTATTGCTTAACGGTCTATATGCTAATACAACATACTTACCTTTTTCATACACATATATATTAGCGTCTTTTTTATCAAAGTGTTTTACTACATCGCCTTGTTCATTCTTAGCAAGTCGTTCTTGTTTTTTATCTTGTAGTTTTACAGCTTTATCTATTTTATTAGCATATTCATCATTACCACAGCCCGCTAGCAATATGACACATAAAATTAATGATAAAATCAATCTTTTCAAATATGTTCACTCCTACTTTTTCTAATCTAATATAACTTTTACCATTATACTATGCATATACTGATTATCATACAGTGGTTTTGCAATATAAACTAGACTATTAAAAAATATTATATTGTAAATTTTATAGTTATATATTTTAAAAAATAATTATTATCTAATACAAAAGTATGAGTAAATTAATTTACTAAATGTGTGTAATAATAGAACTAATTTGATAAAATAGTTTAGAATTCTTAAAAATACAGAGGAGTAGATAATCATGAAATTCGTAAGTTTAACACCTGAAGAATTTGAAAAATTCACATCCGAACATTTTTCTCACTATACACAATCTCGAATACACTTTGATAATAGAAATGAGATGAAACATGATGTACATGTTGTAGGTGTTAAAGATGATAGTGGAGAGGTCATTGCTGCAACATTAATGACTGAAGCACGCGCATTAAAATTTTATAAATATTTTTACACACATCGTGGTCCAGTAATGGATTATAGCAATATCGAACTGGTACACTTCTTTTTCAAATCACTAACAGAATATTTGAAAAAACAAAATTGTCTATTTGTTTTAGTAGATCCATATATTTTAGAAAACCTACGTAATGCAGATGGAGAAATCTTAAAAAGTTACGATAATCGTGCAGTGATTAAAACACTTGAAGACTTAGGATATAAACATCAAAGCTGGTCTGTAGGTTATAGTACAATGAGTCAAATTCGTTGGTTGTCTGTACTTGATCTTAAAGATAAAACTGAAGACCAATTACTAAAAGAAATGGACTATCAAACACGTCGTAATATTAAAAAGACATATGAAATGGGCGTAAAAGTTAAAACATTACCTATGGAAGACACACATACTTTCTTTGAACTGTTCCAAATGGCTGAAGAAAAACATGGCTTTAAATTTAGAGATGAGCCTTATTTCTATGAAATGCAAAAAACATATAAAGATCATGCCATGCTAAAATTAGCTTATATCGATTTAAAAGATTATTTGTCTACTCTACAACATAAACACGAGGATTTAACAAAACAACTTACTGAAATTGAAGAAGCTTTAAAAGAAAGCCCTAACTCTAAAAAGAACAAAAATAAACACAATCAACTTCAACAACAATTTGATAGCAATGAACGTAAAATAAACCAAACAAAAGATAAAATTGCAGCAGAAGGTGAAGTATTAAATCTAGCGGCTGCATTATATATCTACAATGAACATGAAGTATATTATTTATCTAGTGGCTCTAATCCAAAATATAATGAATATATGGGAGCCTATCGTTTACAATGGGAAATGATTAAATTTGCTAAAGAGCATAACATTGACCGTTACAACTTCTATGGTATTACTGGAGACTTTAGTGAAAATGCTGAAGATTATGGTGTTCAACAGTTCAAAAAAGGTTTTAATGCTGGTGTTTATGAATATATTGGTGACTTCATTAAGCCAATTAAACCTGTTCTTTATCATGCTCAACAATGGATTAAAAATAGAAGATAATCATTGCATTATAAGTATATTTTAAGGTAGGCATATAACTATGAAATACAGTATGTTTTCTATAGGAGATACATTCATTAGTAAACACTACAAAATAACTGAGAAAGAAATATTAGAGTTTGCCCATCAATTTGACCCTCAATATATGCATCTAGATAAGAAAAAAGCAGGTCAAGGAATGTATAAAGGGATTATAGCTTCAGGTATGCATACCCTTTCACTTTCTTTTAAACTCTGGATTGAAGAAAATAAATATGAAGAAGACATCATAGCAGGGACGCATTTAAATAATGTAACCTTTATTAAACCTGTCTATCCAAATGATAACTTATATGTAAAAGTTAAAGTTTTAGATAAAAAATTAAAAAAACAATTTGGTAGTTTAACCGTTGAAATTATGACATTTAATCAATATGAGAATAAAGTGCTTCAATTTGAGCTTACTGTTTTACTATCAGTTTAAAATATAAACATTTCTAAAATCTAGTTATCCGAAGAAAGAAATCATTATTCAATAAAAAGAATCGTCGTTCAAGATGACATATCTCAAACGACGATTCTTTTTTAATTTTCATTAATTACATTTAAAAAACGTCTTAATTCATCAGTTTTAGGGTGATTAAATAATTCTTCAGGAGAACCTTCTTCACCAATTTCACCGTCATGAATAAATACAACTTTATTAGATACTTCTTTTGCAAAACGCATTGCATGAGTCACTATCACCATAGTCATGCCTTCATTTACTAATTCTTTAATAACCTTCAACACATCATTTACAAGTTCAGGGTCAAGTGCAGATGTAGGTTCATCAAATAACATCACTTTAGGATTCATCGCTAAAGCTCTCGCAATCGCCACACGTTGTTGTTGACCACCAGAGAGTGCATGAGGACGTTGATCTTTAACATGTGTCAAACCTACTTTTTCAAGTAAGCCTAATGCTCTATTTCTAGCCTCTGATTTACTCATTTTCTTTACAGTTACTAAACCTTCCATCACATTTTCTAAAGCTGTTTTATGTGGAAAAAGATTATAACTTTGGAATACCATCCCTGATTGTTTACGTACTTCAATTTGAGATTTCTTATCTTTAGCAGTATACGTTTTATCATTCACAGTAACGTTGCCTTCAGTCGGAATCTCTAACGCATTAATCATACGCAATAATGTAGTCTTACCCGAACCAGAACGACCAATTAATGTGACAACTTCACCTTTTTTTACATTTAAATCAATACCTTTAATCACTTCTTTATCATTAAAAGATTTATGAATATTGGATAACTCAATCATGCCTTATACCCTCTTTCAATATATGATTCATAGAAGCCTTGGATGACTGAAATAATAAAACAAACAACCCAATACATCACAGCTACGAGAATATAAATTGTAAAGTACTCGTATGTTGTAGAAGCAACTTCTTGCGCTTTACGGAACATTTCAGCTACTAAGATAAACCCTAGTAATGATGTGTCTTTAATTAATCCTAAGAATGTGTTACCTAAAGCTGGAACTGAAACACGAATCGCTTGAGGTAAAATAATACGTTGAATCGTTTGACGATAATTCATTCCAATAGAGTATGCCGCTTCTGTCTGGCCTTTTGGAATAGAAATAATACCACCACGGATAATTTCAGATGCATATGCACCTACATTTAAAGACAGTCCAATAATCGCTGAAACAACAGAAGACAATGTCCATTGTTCGTCCGCATTTCCAGTAATTAGACGTCCAAGTTCTGGAATACCATAAAAGATAATAAAGAGTTGTACAATCATTGGTGTGCCACGAATAATAGATACATATACACGTGCAATTCCTCTTAATATTTTACTAGACGAAATACGCATTAACGCCGTAAACAAAGCGATAATCAAACCTAAAATAAACGTCACAATTGTAATTGGAATAGAGTATTTTACTAAACCTTCCAACATGGGTCCAAATGCTTGAGTTGCTGCATCTAATGCGTGTTGTTGTTGACTATTTAGGCTCAGAAACATTTTCACCGAACCATTTCTCACCAATTTTTGCTAGTTCACCATTCTCTTTAAGTTTTTTCAGACCATCGTTGAAATCAGATACAACTTTATCATCGACACTTTTAGAGAATGCAAATGCTGATTTATTTTGTTCTGCATCACCTTTGATTGCTTTAATTTTAGCATTAGGTTTTTGTTTTTTGTAATCTAAATAAGATAAGCTATCATTAAAAGTACCATCCACACGTTTAGATAATAATAAATCGATAGACTGGTTGAAACCATCTACTTTAGTGATGTTAGCACCTTTATCTTTAGCAAGTTTTCCGTAGTTAGAAGTAAAAGTTTGCGCTAATTTTTCACCTTTAACATCATCAAATGATTTAATATTCTTCTCATCATCACGAACAACTAAGACACCACTTGAATAAGTGTAAGGGTTAGAGAATTTATATTTTTCTTTTCTTTCTTTATTAATACCCACTTGGTTTGCAATGACATCAAAACGTTTTGCATCTAAACCAGCAAACATTGAATCCCAAGATGTTTCATTAAATTTAAGTTTATATCCTTCTTCTTTCGCAACAGCTTTAATTACATCAATATCATAACCAGTTAACTGATCTTTTTTGTTGTGGAAAGTAAACGGTGCATAAGTCCCTTCAGTTCCTACACGTAATGTTTTTTCATCACTATTACTGCTACTTGATTTTGAATCACTATTTTTGTCAGATGAACCACTATGACCACATGCGGCTAATACAAAAATAAGTGTCAAAGCTACAAATAAAAGTCTTTTCATTAATAACTCCTCCATATTCCTATTAAATTAGTCAGAATAAATTAATTCTAATCTCATCACTATGAATAGTCAATAACTATTTAAACTATAAAATAAAATAGACTATTTAGATATGAGGTTAATGACTGTCTTCATTTAAATCTTTTTTTCGTTTAAGTAAAAAAGTTAATAATAAACTAACAACTGTGATTATCACTGCAAATAAAAAGCCAGAATGATAACCATGTATCATTGCGTCTGTTTGAATGTGTTTCATCATCTCAGTTTTAGCCATTCCCTGATAATCACTTAGTGTCGGTTTAAAATGCTGACTTGCTACACTTAAAATTGTTACTAAACCAGCTGTACCAATAGAACCCGCTACTTGTTGAATCGTATTTGTCATTGACGATCCATGAGCATTTAATTCTGGAGTGAGTTGGTTCATTGTATGCGTCATTACAGGCATTAATCCTAAAGCAATACCAATCATACGAATTGCATAAATAGTTGCTAAAACAATTGTTGACGTATGCTCATCCATTACTACAAAGTAGGACGTCGTAATCGTTACAATAAGCATACCTATCATTGAAAGTACTCGTGCTCCAAACGTTTCGTATAAACGCCCAGATATGATAGACATGATTGCCATTACAATTGCTCCGGGTAACAGTATCAAACCAGAATCAACAGGTGTACGTTGCAACACATTTTGTACAAACATCGGTAAGACCGTTTCTGATCCAATCATTGAAATCATCGTTACAGCCATAATAGCAATACCTACTGTGAATTGACTATTTTTAAATACTTTAAAACTTAATAGAGGGGTTTCAAGTCGTTCTTGTCTCCAAATAAATAAAACTACAAAAATAATGCCTAAAATAATAGTGCTCAGAACGACTGGGTCATTCCAACCTTTCTGAGAAATAGAACTTACCCCATATAACATACCACCAAATCCGATAATAGATAAAATAATGGATAGCATGTCAATGGGCGCTTTTACTTTTACTCCAACATTTTTAATAAAAATTAAAGCAAGTATAAAAGTCACTGCTGAAATTGGAGCTACAACATAAAACAATGCTCTCCAATTAATGTATTCAACCAAATATCCAGATAATGTAGGCCCAATCGCTGGTGCTAAACCAATCACTAATCCAAACATCCCCATATATTTTCCACGTTCGTGCGGTTCAAATATATCTAATATAGTCGTCATCATTAGTGGCATCATAATACCAGAACCTAATGCTTGGATAATTCTTGCAATTAATAACGTAGTGAAATTTGGGCTAAATCCTCCTAGTAAAGTTCCTAGAAAGAATATAATAATGCCAGTTAAGAATACCTGTCTTGTTGTATAACGTTGAATAATAAATGCAGATAATGGAATAACTACTCCATTTGTTAGTAAGAAGGCTGTTGTGAGCCATTGTACTTGAGAATATTCAATATGAAAATCTTTCATTATTCTCGGTAACGCTGTGGTCAACAAGGTTTCATTTAATAAACCAAAAAAACCACCTAATAGCATAGTGAAAATCATGATTAATTTTTTACTATGTGACATGTCACCATCTCCTTATTTTATTTTTAAATCGTAATTATTACTATTTACATAAACCACCTTTTCCTTTACTCTAAAAAAAAGGAGGAATAATTATGAAACAAGATTTACAAACTGCACGTCGTAACTTAAAAAGTCCTAATATTAAAACTCGTAAACGTGCATTGAAGATTATTAAGCAATATCGACGTTAGTTAAAACAGTTTAACTATTTTAAAATGCAACTTATTTTAAAGATACTCACTATTTTTTATAAACAATCTTACTCCACTACATAAATAAAAGACTAAAGCACTTTTTTGATGCTTTAGCCTTTTATTTTATCTACTATATTACAATAAATAAAAATTCTTGCTCACACTTTTATAAATAATAATGATTAGTCACTTTTAAATCATCATCTAATTCATAAATTAACGGTGCGCCAGTTTTAATTTCATAACCGATAATATCTTCATCTGATACATTTTCTAAATATTTAATTAATGCTCGAATAGAATTACCATGTGCTGCTACAAGTACAGTATCCCCATCTAATAAATGTTGTGAAATATGATCAGTCCAAATTGGAATCACACGCTCTAATGTTGTTTTTAAACTTTCAGAGTAAGGCATCATACGATGATCTAAATGACGATAGCGACGATCATTTAAATAAGATTGACGTTGTTCTTCAGTTTGTGCTGGCGGTAATACATCATAAGAACGTCTCCATTGATGAACTTGTTCTTCACCAAATTCCTTACGGGCATCATCTTTATTTAATCCTTGTAATTTTCCATAGTGTCGTTCGTTCAGACGCCAACTTTTATGAACAGGAATCCATTCTTGATCAGATTCAGCTAATAAATATTGAGTTGTTTCTAATGCTCTTGTTAATAAAGAAGTATAGGCAACATCAATTTCAATTTTGTTTTCTTTTAATTTTTTACCTGAAGTGATGGCTTCATTTCTCCCTTGTTCTGACAGTTGAACATCTTCCCAACCGGTAAATAAATTTTTCGCATTCCATTCACTTTGTCCATGTCGACATAAAATTAATTTTGGCATAATATAACACTCCTTAGATTAATTGAAAGTTAATGAGTATGATGATTGAATTATAAATACTTTCCTCATTATTTAATTTAATATCTATTTATCTTTACAACATTATTATAGAACGATTTCAATTTTTTTCATAATAGGACTACTTATCATTTAATTCGGAATATATGATAAAACGTTGAGATATTTGTTACTTCGTGTTCATATTTGATAATTATTCTTGATATGACAGTAACCTATGTCATTAAATGAACTGTTATAGTGAACATACCGTAGTCAACATCTAGATTTATTGGGATGCAATGTTTTAATTCGAACATTAATATCCAAATCACAAAGGAGTTTTTTATTATGAAAAAATCAACCTTTGCATTAATGACAATGCTCTCATTAGGTGCCGCTGGAGTAGAAAGTGGTCAGGCACACGCAGAAAAGGTATCAACCTCCCCTTCTCAACAACATCAATACCAATATCATCAAAGTCATACATCTAATTTAAATACATCAAGTTCAAACACGACAACTTTTAGTACAAGTAGCACACAATCAGTATATCAACGTTTCTTAGCTGCTGGAGGCACAGAAAAAATGTGGGAGAAAATTGTACTTCCCGAATCTGGCGGTAACCCTAATGCATCAAATGGTCAATACCATGGATTAGGCCAAACTAACCAATCATGGGGGTATGGATCAGTGGAAACCCAAACTAAAGGCATGATTCAATATGCAAAAGCACGTTATGGATCAATTGAAGCAGCGATACGTTTTAGAGAATCAAATGGTTGGTGGTAAATCGAATAAAAAAAGAGCGGGAGTATATGGACTGACCCCAATTAGTGGGAATGATAT
>NZ_KV821122.1:0-2265 GCF_001815595.1 Staphylococcus sp. HMSC070D05
ATGCTTGTACCTAATTTTGTCCAATCTTGGTTAATTCCTGCGTCTACAGTGTTTCTGATTGCGTCGAATAATTTTTCCATGTTTGTTATCTCCTTTGTACTATTTATAATTATCTTTAAATTAGAAACCTAAATATTTACTAACTAAACCTACACCGTTTTCTACGATACCAACAATACTTGTACCTAATTTTGTCCAATCACCATTAATACCTGCAGTTACTGTATCTTTAATTGCGTTAAATAAAACTTCCATTTCATACACTCCTTAGAAATTAATTGGTAAAATTCTAAAACGATAGGTTACTGTATTGCTTGCTTTGTTTTGTTTAACTATCGTTTTGTTATCTTTACTATAAAGGGTTTATTCAGATTCTTGTGTTATTTTCCGTAACTTATGCTTAAATCATCAAAACTGTGTAATTTAAAAATTTATATTTACAGTTAGGAATTCAAATATGTCTATCTCGTCAAATTTTTTTAGGTTATCAAAATAAAATAATTAAAAATATTTAATACATAAATATATGATATAATCCAAAAGTATAAAGATTTATTATATTTATTCTCGTAATTTAATTAAATGGTTATAAGATGGTGATGTTAAAAGTAATTCCTATATAAAATATGAATAAAAGGACTGTGTTATTAATAATTACTAATTGAGTGAATGAATGGAGAAGACATATGAAGAAGTATTTCATTTTATTATTTAGTAGTATTTTAATATTAAGTGCATGTGATAATGATTTTTCTTTAACTGGTGATAATAAAAAAGAACAGAATGATACCAACAATAAAAAGGATAATAAAAAAGAGAAAGAAGATAAGCATATTTCAAAATCAGATAAGAATTCTGTAGAACATAATGATAAAACTATCCAAAATCAAAATACTGAAAATACAAGTAATGAACAGAAGTCAAACGAAGATAGAGATTCAAAAGATACCATAGAAGATGTTTCATCTCAAAATAACAATCAAATTGATTTCTCCAATATTAAAGATAAAAGTACATTAGAATCAGTTATTTATGGAAATTATAGTGAAGAACAAAAGATACAAGCTTACAATAGTGCAGTTGCAAATGGAATTATTCCACAAGGAAATGTAATGGAAGGTCCTGCTAGTGTAGCGTATCAAAGTTCACTTAGAATTGAAAATGGTCAAGAAAAATCAATTTATGACCGACCAAATGAGTCAGATGTTTTAGTAGATGATGACAACACGACTCCGGATCCTAATGCTGAAATAAATGCAGCAGAAACTGAAGATGAGTATTATGATGCACTCAGAAAAAAATATAATGGTGGTCTTTCATCTGGAGAAATTCAAACAAAACATGCAATTGAGCAAGGGTACTATGAAGGTGATGACGCTGAAGAAGTCTATCAAAACATTAAAGAACAGGAAGCTGACATAGTAGCTGGAAAATGGGATAAATATAAAAATTAAATTCTTGAAGTCAGTCATCATAGTGAGTTTAAAATAGATAAACAAAAACCCCGTAACCACAATGGTTAACGGGGCTTATTAGCGTCTTGGGAGGGAATTATTAACCTTTTATAGCACTTGATAATCTTTCAAAAGACTATAATATCAGTATTTTTATCTAATTTTTTTCATAGTTTTTAATACAATTTCAAATTATTTTCCCCAAATAAGATTAAACATTTAAGTTACGATTCAAAAAGTTTTACATAATGAATTTCATTATCTCTAATTACCAGAGTTGATTTACCAACAAATACATAATTTGCACCGTAAGAAATTTTTAAATCATGTATGTTGTCTATATCAATATTTGTTACTCATTCAGAATGTGGGTATGAATATTTAACTTTTTCCACTTCTTTAGTATCAATATATTTGTCATTTTTAATATGTACACACCAACAAAATATTGTTATGTATATTTTGTCTTAGATTAACTGACTTATATCTGATGTTAATCAAAAGTCTTTATCAATTTTTAAATATTTTTTCTGTATTTGAATAATCTAGTTATATACAGTCACTATACTAAACATTTTGTGATTTATTTAATATAGTTATCCCACTCTTCATTTCTCAATGCAACACAGCGCCTTTCTTAGCGTTTTAAAATAATTAATAACTTAAATTTTTTATACATTATACATTTTAAATTAGTAAAATGATAAAATTATTTATATATTCTTCATGGTAATTACGTTATTCAGTTTGAACCATTGCGAGTGTTTGAATATAAAAAAATATGAATATTACATATTAAAGGTGGTGGTGC
>NZ_KV821123.1:0-7491 GCF_001815595.1 Staphylococcus sp. HMSC070D05
TTAAGTTCCCATTTTAAGGGTTCAGTGCCTATACTCTCGCTCTTTTTTTATTTCTCATCTAATGTATTAGGTTCTGGATGAACATATACAGAAGATATACCGTTATTTTCTAAATGTGTTTCTACTCTATCGCAAATATCATGCGCTTCTTGTAATGATAAATTTGCATCAACTACAATCGTTACATCTAAAAAAATGCTACTGCCATGATAACGTCCTTTTACATTCTTTACTTCTCTTACATCTGTAACTTCTTGAATAAGATTTCGATATTCTTCTAAATCTTGTTCCTTAAATCCATCACTCAATGTAAAAATTGAATCTTTAAATATTCCAAACCCAGTATAAATAATTAAACACCCTAATACAGTGGCAAGTATCACATCAATGATGGGTAGACCAAATTGTGTAAATAATAATCCAATAGCAGTACCAATACTGACTAAACCGTCAGATAAATTATCTTTTGAGGCCGAGTCTAATGAGCTACTTTTAGTTTGTTTTGCAAGCCTATGATTAATACCATAAACACCAATCATAATGACACCACTTATTATACTAATAATAATCGTAATAAAATTTGGAATATGTTGTTCATTTGTCAAAATTCGAGGTGCATTTTCAATCACTACTTGTATACCTACAAACATAATAATGAATGATACGAGAAGCGTTGAAATATTTTCAGATTTTAAATGACCATAAGGATGATTTTTATCAGCTGGCTTAATTGAAATCTTTAACCCCACAATAACAGCGATAGATACAACAATATCAGTCATATTGTTCAATGCATCTGCTCTTACAGCTGCTGAATCGTACACATATCCAGTGATATATTTTGCAACAGATAAAATGATATAAACAACTAAACTTAAATAAGCGCCTCTTTGCGCCAATTTAAGATTTTCGTTTTGGGTCATATTTAATTAACCACCTTAAACACTTAGTATTAATAGTATGTACTATCAAAATTTGAATTACAATATTTTTTTATTTCTATCATTTTTATAAAAATAAGCTAATTATTATTTTAGCCAAGCCTAATTTACTATTTATAAAAAAAGAGCTAGAAGTACACAATTCTAGCTCTTTCCTAAATTTTAGTCTTTTAAAATCCACTTAGATAATATAAAAGTAATTGGAATCGTAATGATAAGTCCTACAAACGGTGCAATTTCAGAAGGGAAATGAAACCATCTTACAAATATATATAAAAACAAAGATTGCATTCCCATATTTACTACTTGTGTTAATGGAAAACTTAAAAATTTCTTAAGGGTTGGTTTAACTCTATAAACGAAATAACAATTTAAATAATAAGAAATAATAAAACTTACTATAAATCCAATAATATGACTCACCATATAGTGAACGTGTAATAATTTTAATAAAATAAGATACACTAAATAATAATCAAGTGTATTAATCCCGCCCACTATGACGAATTTGATTATTTCATAGTGCGTTTGTTTTAACTTCATAGTTAATCTCCTCTGTCTTCTATTACATTAATATCAAACGGCAATATTTTAAGTTTTTTATTATTTGAAATTTGATAGTACTCTTTGAAATTTTCCTTTGCGATTTCTTCAGTTGGAGTCATTTCATAGAAATATGTCTCAAATGGCAAATGTTTTACAATAATTTCATTTCTATGTTGATGAATTTGAGTTTGAATATTATTTAATCTAGCTTCATATTTAAAATGCACAATCGTAAAAATAGCCATAAATACGAATAATGAACATCCTGCACAAATTTTAAGCATATTATCATAGCTTTGTTTTAAAGTATGTAATTCAGTAACTAAAGTAATCAATATCACACACCACATTATATAGACAATAAAGAAGTGTTGAGAAGTTACCTCTGAGATGAAAAAGATAGGTATCGCACTTAAAACAATAGAAATAAAAGCGGCTATTAAAATGGTACGATAGTAGCTATCTGTAACTATAATAAAACTAGCCATACTTATACTGACGAAAAAGCTAAAACATATTAAGAAATTAATTAGACCATAACTTGTAATCAATGTTATTTGATTAAAATTAAAGGGTTCAAAAATAAAAATCTTGTATATAGGCAATGCAAGTATGCCAATCATTAATAACATTTGTCTGATTTTAGAAAACCTTTGAAAGCGAGTATTTTTTATAAGTAACCCAATTATAACAATCGCAATCATAGACACTATGACAATATGATTAAAAAACATATAATGTGGAAGGTCATTTAATATTGTAACTCTTAATTTATGAACATAACCTAAGCCATCAATGTGTGCTCTCATTGCTTGAATCTCACTCAGATAATTAATGTACGTCTGGTTAATCAACATTATTAATGTACCACATAATGATAATAGAAACCCTATTAATAAATTAAAATTAATTTTACGTTTTAACATAAAATAAGCCATTAATGTCGTGAATAAAGCTAAATTAACAAAAAAAGTTAATGATTCAGCAAATAATTGCCCACTGAAACAACTTATCCAAAACAAAATGATATTGTACATTTTTAGTTCATCTTTTGTAAATAAAATTTTACTTATAAAACAAAAATGATAGAGAACACATATCATTCCAAAAGCATAACTAAAAAAGTAGCTAAAGCTTCCATAACTCTCTGAAAAAACTGAATTAGGTATAATAAGTAATAAAATAGTGGTAAGCATGAGATGACGGATTGAAAATGTTTGGCGTATCAATTTGAGTATTAATAAAATAATGCTTACGGATATTATTGAATACATGATCATACGTAATATTACCGAACGCACTGCTACAAGCTCAATTAAATTACTAATATAACGTCCATTCAAATTATCAAAATGATGATAAAAGGTCCTTAAGCCTTGATGACTTCCAAAAAACCAATCGTTTCCATGTAAAGGAATGATTAAACCTAAGTAACCGTAAAATAATAATAACCCTATGACCCAGATGTAAAATTCGTGTTGTTTAAAGTTAGACATTTACACTACTCCTCCACTACAATAATGTTAAATTATAGTGTTTAATCAATTCTATTTAATTAAATACCATTATATACTTTTTTTATATTTTAAACATTAAATCATTTTAATTGAGTTTTTTACTTATAATTTTAATCGGAAGTGATTTCATTGAACATAAATAAAATTGTGATTGCACCAGATTCATTTAAAGAGAGTATGTCTGCTAAACAAGCTGGATTAGCTATAGATCGAGGTTTTAAAAATATATTCGGTGATGCGCTTAAAACAGAGGTTATCCCTATGGCAGATGGTGGCGAAGGTACAACCGAAGCTTTAATAGAAGCATTAGATGCGACAATTCATAGCATTAAAGTACATGACCCACTATTTAGAGAAGTGACTGCATCTTATGCTCGTTCTAGAGATAATCGTGTGGCTATTATTGAAATGGCAGCAGCTTCTGGATTAGATTTAATTCATACGGATGAACGTAATCCTTTAATTACTACGACATTTGGCGTTGGCGAATTAATTAAAGATGCTCTAAACCATCATGTGACTAAAATTATATTAGGTATAGGAGGGAGTGCAACAAATGATGGTGGTAGTGGTATGCTGACCGCTCTTGGCGTAAAATTTCTAAACTCTGATAATGAAGAAATTGAACTTGGTGGTGACGCTCTTGCCCATTTAACCCATATAGATGCGTCACATTTAGATTATAGATTAAACGATGTTACCTTTGAAGTGGCTTGTGATGTTACAAATCCATTATTAGGTCCTAATGGTGCAACATATATTTATGGACCACAAAAGGGAGCAACGGAAAAGATGATACCAAAGTTGGATTCCGCACTCGCAAATTATCATCATATGATAGAGAAAGCATATCATATCAGTGTTAAAGATATACCTGGTGCTGGAGCTGCCGGTGGATTAGGAGCTGGTATTCTCACTTTCTTCAATGCATCATTATCTAATGGCATCGATATTATCTTAAAAGAAACGCAGTTTCTTCAAAGAATTAAAGATGCCGATTTAGTTATTACAGGAGAAGGAAAAATAGATATACAAACGATTTATGGTAAAACGCCTATTGGGGTGGCAAAAGCATCCAAACAATTCGACTTACCTGTGATTGCGATATGCGGTAGTTTGGGGAAAAATTATCAAGCCGTATATCAACATGGAATTGATAGTGTGTTTAGCATTATAGAAACGCCATCAGAACTACCCTATTTATTAGAAAATGGAGAACGATTCTTAACACAAACTGCTGAAAATATTGCTCGATTAATTAAGTTAAATGATTAAAAAGAGGTGAAATCTATGAAACGTACTGAAAAATACAAAGACTCATATCAATACGATGATCAATACCAACAACGTAATCAAAAAAGTCGCGAGCATCAACAACGTCAACAGAGACATCAAAATGAAGAAAATTACAGAAGAAATGAACCGCGTCATGAGTATCATCAAAATCAAGGCGATTATGATGAAAATGCTAATCGTTACTATAACGATCGTGACTTTAGACGTGAACAATTACTTGAAGAAGAGAATGAAAAAAATAAAAAATCAAAACGCTGGTTAATCGCTATTATTGCAATTCTTCTTTTAATTATTGGAATTTTTGCGACTAAATCTTATATTGATCATAAAAATGAATCGGAAAATAAACAACAAACTTATAATGCAACAAATGATGTATCTAAAAATTATCAACAAGAAGTTCAAAATCAAAGCGATAATATCAAGAAACAAGTTGAAGATGCAAAAAATGATATTAAAGATAAAATAGACACTGAATCACGTCTTAGACAAATTCAATCTCAAATTGATAAATTAAAAAATAATGAAATTACTAAAGAAGATTCTAAATTAACTCAATTTTATCAAGACCAAGTTAATAAATTAAAAGAAGCAAATAATGCACAACAAAACAACGCAAATGAAAACAAAGTGAATGCGTTATTAGATGATGTCAATAATAAAGTAGATGATATCAAGAAAAAACTAAACAGTATTCTTGGTAATAATAATTAATAGTCTGATATATTGTGATAAATTTCAGCTCTAAAAAGAATGATTAAATCAATCTTTTTAGAGCTTTTTATATTTGAAATTACATATTTCCTCAAAAACCTATATAATGTACATTGCAAATCTTTTCAAGGAGTACAATTATGCATAACTCAACACATACTAAATTGCCGATGCTATTGCTTATCGTTCTAGGAACAATGACAGCATTTGGTCCAATGATTATAGATATGTATTTACCCGCTTTACCAGCAGTTCAGCAACAATTTCATACATCAACGTCAAGCATACAACTTACCCTATCCTTCGCAATGATTGGTCTAGCGCTTGGACAATTTATATTCGGACCTTTATCAGATGTATTCGGTCGAAAAAAAATTGCACTCATTATTCTTAGTGTATTCGTTTTAGCTTCATGTGGTGCAATATTTATTACAACATTTCCAATATTTTTATTGATACGTTTGATACAAGGATTAACTGCCGGAGGTATTATTGTTATCGCTAAAGCTTTCGCAGGAGATTATTACCAAGGAAATACGCTAGCTAAATTTCTTGCTTCTCTTATGGTTGTAAATGGTATAGTGACTATTTTAATGCCATTACTTGGGGGTTTATCGCTGTCTCTTGGCTCATGGAGAATGATCTTTGTTATTTTAACAGCTATTAGCATGATCATGTTAGGTGGCGTTACTTTCAATATGCCGACCACACATCATTCTGAACATGTTACTTCCAATTTTAAACATATATTTTCTGACTTTGGACGTTTACTTAAACGACCAAGATTTATTATTCCAATGTTTTTGCAAGGATTAACTTATGTTATGTTATTTAGTTTTTCATCTGCTTCGCCGTTTATCACTCAGAAAATATACCATATGACACCCCAACAATTTAGCGTAATGATTGCAATCAATGGCATTGGTTTAATTGTTGTGAGTCAAATCGTTGCTTTGCTTGTTGAACGTATACATCGTTTTAAAATCTTAATTTATTTGACTTTTATTCAACTTATTGGTGTACTTCTCATTGTATTTACTTTGATATTACAAGGTCCATTGTGGCTTTTATTAGTCGCTTTCTTTTTAAATGTTTGTCCTGTCACTTCAATCGGACCCTTAGGATTTTCAATGGCTATGGAAGAACGTACTGGTGGAAGTGGAAATGCGTCTAGTTTATTAGGTTTGTTTCAATTTATCCTTGGTGGCTTAGTGTCTCCTTTAGTCGGTCTTAAAGGACAATACAATGTAGTCCCTTATATCACAGTAATTCTTATCACAGCAATTCTCATCGTTTTACTTCAATTTTTATATTTTAAAAAATATCAACGTATCTAATATATTCTTATATTAATAAATGTAATCTAACATCCATTTTTAATATAATCATCGACCACCAATATATTAAAACAATTGTTGATATGCTCCCTTCAAAGTAGACATTAAAAAATTAAAACTTTGAAGGGCATTTTTTATGTCTAGTAAATATAAAATTGAAGCCAATATATTATGCTACGTTTTCCAAGAATATGAAAAAGGGATGTCTTTTTAATATATAATCGGATGATTACAGTTAGATATTAATACCTTATACACGAAGTATAAAAATTATAAAATTATTGATATTAATATCCTTTGATCACAAACTAAAAATGAATATATACCTAAAACGATATCCATATTTTAGTAATACTATTTCTTAGTAAATAATATTCAAATAAAGAATTCAAATGATTATACGCTACTCTAATCAAGGTATATAATAAATTTACTTTAAAACAATGCTTTACTGTCATAAAGGAGAACGTTAATGAATAAAAAATTATTATCTGTTACGCCTAAAAGTCAACTTTTTCCAATCCCTATGATTATGGGTTGTGAAGGTGTTTCTGCAGCTATGTTATTACAATATAATCATCATAATATTAAAGCTACTGATATTATGAAACATTGGCCTACTCATCCAAATAATCCTTATAAAGGCTATGTTGGTCATCATTTACTTGTTAAATTTGGTCATCACCAAACGATTTTCCCTTCTGCTTATGTTCCATATTTACAAACATTTGATGCACGTATCGTAGATGGCACTGGTACTAATTTAGAGGAACTAGAAACTGTGATTGATCAAGGACAACCGGTTCTTATGTATCATACAAGCTTAGGTCAAAAGCCTTCACGTAAAACGTTTAAATTTGATAACCATACACGTCAGCTTGTGTCTAACATTCACGTTACATTACTTATTGGATATGACGACACACATTACTATTATATTGATCCTTTATGGAGTCACTTTTTAAGAAAAGTAATTGTGCCTGCATTAGTACCTAATCGCTTCCAAATTATAAAAATAAAAAAAGAATTCATGGAGCGTAGCTTTAACGCCCCTGGTAAAATATGCATCTATGTAAAACCATAAATTAAAAGAGCAAGAAGCGACTTCTGGCACTGAACCCTTAAAATGGGAACTTAATA